>JAHECE010000272.1 GCA_024641895.1 Actinomycetales bacterium | reverse complement strand
CTGCGCCGTCTCGGTCCCGGCCCCGAGGACGACGACGGCACCCCCCGCACCGACCAGCAACCCCACCGCTGCTGCCGCGGCCAGGACCAGCGCGACGCGGGGCCGCCGGCCCGGGCCCCACCGCCGCGGCGGCGACGTGACGGTGGCGGCACCGAGGCCCAGGCCCGGGGCCATCGCGGCCAGGACTGAGCGAGAGAACCCGGCAGGCGGGTCCACCTGCGGTGCGGCGAGCAGGACGTGGTCCACGGCGTCGACGACCTCGGCGTAGCGCATCCGGCACGACTCGCACCCGCTCAGGTGCCGGGTGAGCTCGTCGCGGCGGTGGTCATCTAGTTCGGACAGTGCGAGGTCGAGCAGGGCCCCCTCGCCCGGGTGCCAGTCACTCACGGTCCGCCTCCATCGCCTCGCGTACCCGGCGCAACCCGGTCCGGATCCGCGTCTTCGCGGTCCCGAGCGGGATGCCCTCCGCGGCGCTCACCTCCGCCGCCGTGCGCCCACCGATCACCGCCAGCACGACCGCCCGCGCCTGCTCCGGTGGCAACGCGCGCAACCGGGCGACGGCGGCGTCCCGCTCGGCATGGCGCACCACCTCATCCTCCGGGCCGGGCACCTGCAGAGTCGCCGTGATCATCTCCTCCAGGAGGGCTGAGTCTGTCGGCACGGCCCGCCGGGCACGCACGCAGTCGATCGCCGCATTGCGCGTGATGGTCAACAGCCACGTCAGCACCGAGGCGCGCCGCAGGTCGTACGTGCCCGCGGCCCGCCACGCCCGCACGAACACCTCCTGGCTGACGTCCTGGGCCAGGCCCGCATCGTGCGTGATCGAGACCGCCAAGCCGAACACCGACCCCTGGAACCGGCGCACGAACGCCACCGCCGCCGCCTCGTCGTCGACCGCCAGGCCCGCGACCAGCGCGGCGTCGCCTGCGCGATCAGCGCCCGAGAACAGCTGCACATCACGTCCTACGTCCGCGGGCCCTTCCGGGATTGTGGACCGGCCGCCGGAATCCGCGGTACCCGGGGGCAATCTCTGCGCGCGGCTTCGCCGTATCACCCAGGACGGCCGCCCCGACCGGCTCGGCCGACGGGCATCAGGTCCTGGAGGAACCATGAAGGCAGCATCTCGCGTCACGGCGCTGACGGCCAGCCTGCTCCTGGCCGGCACCTTGACCGCCTGCGGGCCCAGCGGCACCGGCGACGGCTCGCCCTCCTCCGATGCGGGGGCCTCAGGGTCCGGCGCCCAACCCTCGCCAACCCCCTCCGACGACTCCGCACCCGCCGCCTCGAGCGTCAGCGTCGAGACCGCGGACTCCGGCCTGGGCACGATCCTGGTCGACGGCGCCGGAATGACGCTCTACCTGTTCACGAACGACTCCCCCGGGGTGAGCACCTGCGAGGGCGCGTGCCTCGAGGCGTGGCCGCCGGTCCTCGGCCAGCCGAGCGCCGGCACCGGCGCCGACGACTCACGCCTCGGCACCCTCGAGCGAAGCGATGGGACCACGCAGGTCACATACAACGGCTGGCCGCTGTACCGCTGGGCCCAGGACAACGCCCCTGGAGACACCACCGGGCAAGGTGTCAACGGCATCTGGTGGGTCGTCGACCCCGACGGCGACCCGATCGGCGCGACCCCGTAGCCGCGCACGAAGACGATGCTTGCGACGATCACGACCAAGGGGAGATGAGCCGGTAGATGCAGATCACCCAGGCTGGACACACCGTGCGACAGGCGGGCGCTGAGCATCGCGCAGCGGGGGTTGCCCTGCTGGCGCTCCTCGTCGGGTTCCTGCTCGCCGGGTGCGGCGGTGCGGGTTCGCCGTCGGACGGCGGTTCGAGCGGCGGCGGCAGCACGGCATCGGGCACCGAAGTCACGATCGCGGGCTTCGCGTTCAGTCCCGCGACGCTGATCGTCGCGGTCGGGGACACCGTCACGTGGACCAACACGGACACCGCGGTGCACACGGTGACGGCCGACGACGGCTCGTTCGACTCCGGGAGCCTGGGCACGGGTGGCACCTTCACCCACACCTTCGACACCGCGGGCAGCTACGCCTACCACTGCACGATTCACCCCGGCATGACCGCCACGATCGTCGTCCGGTGATCGACCCGTCGGGTCGACCGGGTCGCGCGAGCGGCCGGATCGACCGGTCACCCCAAGCCTCGAAGGAGCGTGAGGACCTCTGATGCGGACATCGCACATGGTGATCGTCGGGGCGGGCCTTGCCGCGGCGAAGGCGGCCCAGACGTTGCGTGACCAGGGGCACCAGGGTCGGATCACGCTCGTCGGTGACGAACCCCACCGCCCCTATGAGCGCCCGCCCCTGTCGAAGGGCTACCTGCTCGGCACGGCCGAGCGGGAGAACCTCTTCGTGCACCCGGCGACCTGGTACACCGAGCACGACGTCGACCTGCGCCTCGGCACCAAGGCGAGCGGCGTCGACGCCGCCGCTCACGAAGTTCGACTGCCCGACGGTGAGCGCCTCGGCTACGACGCGCTTCTCCTGGCAACGGGGTCGACGCCGCGGCGCCTGGACGTGCCTGGCGCCGACCTTGCCGGGGTGCACTACCTGCGCCGCCTCGAGGACGCCGACGACCTGCGTTCGGCCCTCGCCATGGCACACCGCGTCGCGGTCATCGGGGGCGGGTGGATCGGGCTCGAGGTCGCCGCCGCGGCCCGGACCGCGGGCCTTGACGTCACCGTCCTGGAACGGGAGCGGCTGCCCCTGCTGCGCGTCCTCGGCCCGGACGTGGCCCACGTGTTCGCCGACCTTCACCGCGACCACGGCGTGCACCTGCGCTGCCAGGCCCGAGTCGTGGCCATCCGCGGCGCAGCCGGCACAGTGCGAGGAGTCGAGCTCGCCTCGGGAGACCGGATAGACGCCGACCTCGTGATCGCCGGTGTCGGAGTCACACCAAGCACAGCTTTGGCCGAGAGCGCGGGCCTCGACGTCGCGAACGGCATCCGCGTGGACGAGCACCTACGCACCTCCGACCCGGACATCTACGCCGCGGGCGACGTCGCCAACGCCTACCACCCCGTCCTGGGCCGGCACATCCGAGTGGAGCACTGGGCGAACGCCCTACGACAAGGGCCCGTCGCGGCCCGATCGATGCTCGGACAGGACGCCACCTACGCCAGGCTGCCGTACTTCTACACCGACCAGTACGACCTCGGGATGGAGTACACCGGTCAGGCCGACCCCGGCTCCTACGACCGAGTCGCGCTCCGCGGCGACGTCGCAGCCAGGGAATTC
>JAHECE010000271.1:1043-3277 GCA_024641895.1 Actinomycetales bacterium | reverse complement strand
TGCGCTGCCTACGGCAGCCGCGGGGTCTACGGCTTCGGCGCGCTCGGCGCCGTGAGCGACGTCGTCGACCCAGAGGCACGCGCGCTCGACCGGGCGACCTCGCGCCGGATCGGCCGCAACAGCGGCCTCATCGGCCTCGCTGCCGCCGCCCTCGCGCTGGCGTTGCCGCGTGTGCGCCAGGCCGGGGCGTAGCGCTGCCGCAAGGGAAGTGAGGCCGTCCACAGGCTCAGCGCGGCGCGCTCCTCACCGCCACCCCAGCCCCGGCGCGACGTGCTTCACCACGCTCTCGATGAGGTGTGCGTTGTACTCCACGCCGAGCTGGTTGGGCACCGTGAGCATGAGCGTGTCCGCGGCAGCCACGGCCTCGTCCGCGGCGAGCTCCTCGACGAGCCGGTCCGGCTCTCCGGCGTACGTCTTGCCGAACCGGGCCGCGCCCCCGTCGAGGTAGCCGACCTGGTCCCGGCTGCCCGACTCCCCGCCGAAGTAGGCGCGGTCCAGGTCGTTGACCAGCGGGTGCACGCTCCGGCTCACCGACACCCGCGGCTCCCACGTGTGCCCTGCCTCCCGCCACGCCGCACGGAACCGCTCGATCTGCTCGGCCTGCAGCCGGTGGAACGGCACGCCGGTGTCCTCCGTGAGCAGCGTCGAGCTCATGAGGTTCATGCCCTTCTGAGCGACCCACTCGGCGGTCGAGCGGGTGCCGGCCCCCCACCAGATCCGCTCGCGCAGCCCGGGCGAGTGCGGCTCGATCCGCAGCAGCCCCGGCGGGTTGGGGAACATCGGCCGCGGGTTCGGCTCCGCGAACCCCTTGCCCTGGATCACCTCGAGGAACACCTCGGTGTGCTGGCGGGCCATCGCGGCATGGTCGGACCCGTCCGGCGGCACGTAGCCGAAGTAGCGGAACCCGTCGATCACCTGCTCGGGTGATCCCCGGCTGATCCCGAGCTGCAGGCGACCCCCGGCGATCAGGTCCGCCGCGCTCGCGTCCTCCGCCATGTAGAGCGGGTTCTCGTACCGCATGTCGATGACGCCGGTGCCGATCTCGATCCGGCTCGTGCGCGCCCCGACCGCCGCGAGCAGGGGGAACGGCGACGCCAGCTGACGGGCGAAGTGGTGCACCCGGAAGAACGCGCCGTCGGCTCCCAGCTCCTCGGCGGCGACCGCGAGGTCGATCGACTGCAGCAGAGCATCCGAGGCAGACCTCGTCTGCGAGTGCGGCGAGGCGGACCAGTGCCCGAAGGACAGGAAGGCGATCTTCTTCATGGCAACGCAACAACGAGCCGCCGCCAACACTTCCGGGCTCGCCGCGCGAACAGCCCCGGCACCCGCCGCCAATACCATGTATCCCGGTCGGCCGCGCGCTGGCCCGACGGCAGGCTCCACCGCAGGCCGACGCCACTGCGCGAGGAGCACCCATGGCCCAGGACGTACGTTTCGGCCTCGACACATTCGGGGACGTCACGGTCGACAGGCACGGCCACCGGCAGCACCAGGCACAGGTCATCCGGGACGTGGTCGAGCAGGGCGTGCTGGCCGACCAGGTGGGCATCGACGCCTTCGGCGTGGGCGAGCACCATCGCGACGACTTCGCCGTGAGCTCCCCCGACATGGTCCTCGCCGCGATCGCCGCTCGCTCCGAGCGCATCACCCTCGGCACGGCGGTGACGGTCCTGAGCTCAGACGACCCGGTGCGCGTCTACGAGCGGTTCGCCACCCTCGACGCCATCTCGTCCGGCCGCGCCGAGATCAGCCTGGGGCGCGGGTCGTTCATCGAGTCGTTCCCCCTGTTCGGCTACGACCTCGCCCACTACGAGCTCCTGTTCACCGAGAAGCTCGAGCTCTTCGCCCGGCTCCGCGAGGAAGGCCCGGTCAGCTGGAACGGCGAGACCCGCCCGGAGCTGACGAAGGCGCACGTGTACCCCAAGACCGAGGGCAGCGGCATCCCCACGTGGATCGGCGTGGGCGGCACGCCGGAGTCCGTGATGCGTGCCGCAAGGTACGGCTTCGGCCTCGCCCTCGCGATCATCGGCGGGGAGCCCGCGCGGTTCAAGCCGTTCGTCGACCTCTACCACCGGTCGCTGGGCGAGTACGGCCTCGAGCGCCTCCCGGTGGCCATCCACTCCCCCGGCTTCGTCGCGGACACCGACGACGACGCCCGCGAGCAGCTGTATCCGCACTTCAAGGTCAACCGCGATCGCATCGGCCGCGAGCGCGGCTGGGGTCCCACGAGCCGC
>JAHECE010000271.1:0-1033 GCA_024641895.1 Actinomycetales bacterium | reverse complement strand
CCGACGGCGCCGTGTTCGCAGGCTCACCCGAAACCGTGGCGGAGAAGATCGCTGCCACGGTGCAGACGCTCGGGGTCGACCGGTTCGACCTCAAGTACTCCAACGGGACGATGCCCCACGAGCAGCTCATGCGGTGCATCGACCTCTACGGCACGGAGGTGATCCCGCGCGTGCGGGAACTGCTCGGCTCAGCGGCGGGAGACGCCCGTCGGCACGCGGTGCTACCCGCCTGAGCGGCGGGCGATAGCCGCACGTCGCGGCACGCCGAGTCCGCCCCGCCGGCCCGGGCGAATCTCACCGCACGTCGCGTCGCTCAGCCGCGCGTGACCTCGATCTTCTTGCCCTGCGACTCCGGCGGCTCACCGACGGGCACCCGCACCTCGAGCACGCCGTCGGCGTAGGACGCGGTCACGTCGTCGTCCGACGCACCGGCCGGCAGCGTCACGCTGCGCACGAAGGACCCGTAGCGGAACTCCGACCGGTAGGACGCCTTCTCCTTCTTCTCCGACGTCTCCTCACGCGAGGCCTTGATCGTCAGGACGCCGTTCGCGACGGTGATGTCCACGTCCTTCTCGGGATCGATCCCGGGAAGCTCGGCACGGACCACCAGCGCGCCCTCGTCCTGGAACTCCTCGACCCGGAGCCAGCTCTTCAGGACGTCCGTCTCGAAGAACCGCCGCACCATCTCGGGAACGTCCGGCCATTCGCGAGGCACGAGCTGCATCGTCCTCTCCCTCCTTCGGGGGGCAGCGAGGTGCCACCCCGCCACCTCCCATGCTGGTGCGGACTGGGCACGGTGCAAGGGACCAACGGCCGCCCGCGATCGCCGCTTCCCGCGCCGTCGAGCCGCGGCGCACGAGGGCAGAACAATGACCGGCGCCGTCGGCCTAGCGGACGAGCCACCACCCGCGCCACCCGCGCCCGTCCGGCTCCCACGCCGCCGAGTAGACCCCGTGGTCGAGCCCGCGCACGAAGAGGTCGAGCTTGCCGGTCGAGCGCGACACCGCGGACACGGGCGCCTGGCGCCCGATCG
>JAHECE010000056.1 GCA_024641895.1 Actinomycetales bacterium | reverse complement strand
CAGCGCGGGCGGCACGGCAGCGCGGGCGAGATGCGCTTCCTCGACCTCATCCCCGGGGTCGCGGCCATCGGCATCGGCACCTGGGCCCGGGTGCTCGGCGCCCGGGCGCAACGGTTGCCCGAGCGGCGGGGCGCGGAGCGGCGTCCCGCCCTTGGCAGCCTGCTCCGCCCGGGCGGTCTCCGCGACGCCGCGAACCACGCCCTGGACGAGTCCGTGCCCAGTGCCGCGGAGGTCGCCGGCGGCGGACCGAGGGCCAAGGACGTCCTGGACGCCGCGCGAACGGGCGAGCGATGGGCCCTCGACGTCGCGGCCGTGATCGCCGGCAAGCTCGCCACCGCCCTGGCCCCGGTGGTGACCCTGCTCGACCCGGGAGTCGTCGTGCTCAGCGGCGCCGTCGCCGCCTCCTGCGACGTCCTCATCCCCGGGATCGAGTCAAGACTGCGCCTGCTCGCGCCCTGGCCGGTGCAGATCGTGGCCTCCGAGCTCGGCGACCGCGTCGTCGTGACAGGCGCCGTCCGGGCGGCGCTGGACTCCGTCGAGGCCGGCCTTCGGCCGTAGGCCGGTCCGGCGGCGTCCACCGCTGTCAACGCTGAACCCTTGTTCGCACCTGTCTCGGGCGGCAAGGCTGCGCCAGGTAGGCACGCCAGGGTTCCCAGCCCGGCCGCCACCAGAAGTGGTCCTTCATCACGGCCGGCTGCTACGTCGATCCAGATCGGCCCGGCCTCACCGCCCGGCCCGGTACACCCCGGCCCGGGCGACGTACCGCGCGGAGTTGCCGTGCAAGGCGGCGACCTCCTCGTCGGTGAGCTCGCGGCGCACCTTGGCGGGCACCCCGGCCACGAGCGAGCGCGGCGGGATCACCGTCCCCTCGAGCACGACGGCGCCGGCGGCGACCAGCGAGTCGCGCCCGACGACGGCGCGGGTCAGCACCGTGGCGTTCATGCCGATCAGGCAGCCGTCCTCGATGGTGCAGCCGTGCACCACCGCCGCGTGCCCGACGCTGACGCCCGCACCGACGATCGCCGGAGACCCCTGCTCGGTGTGCACCACGACGTTGTCCTGGAGGTTCGAGCCGGGGCCGAGCTCGATCTCGTCGATGTCGCCGCGCAGCACCGCGCCGAACCAGACGCTCGCCTCGGCGTGCACGCGCACCTTGCCGATCAGAGAGGCGTTCGGTGCGATCCAAGCGGTCTCATGCACCTCGGGCGTCCGCCCGGCGAAGGGAAGGCTGATCATTCGGCAAGGCTAGGGCGCCGTCGTCGGCCCTGCACCGGGTGCGCCGCGGTGTCGCGACCAGCAGGGACAATGGGCGGGTGACCGACGACGAGCCGACGACGCCGGCCGTCCCCTCCCGCGAACCTCGGCGGCAGGCCCGCAGCAGCGGGCGAGGCGTCGGCGGCGAGCAGGCACGCCGCGGCAGCCGGCGCCGGCCCGACCGGCCTCGCGGCGCTTCGCCCGAGGCCATCGCTTCGCGTCAGGCCTCGCTACCGGTCATCACGTACCCGGAGGACCTGCCGGTCAGCGCTCGCCGCGAGGAGATCGCGGCCGCGATCCGCGACCACCAGGTGGTGATCGTCGCGGGCGAGACGGGCTCGGGGAAGACGACGCAGATCCCCAAGATCTGCCTCGAGCTCGGTCGGGGGATCACCGGCACGATCGGGCACACGCAGCCGCGCCGGATCGCCGCCCGAACCGTGGCCGAGCGGATCGCCGAGGAGCTCGGTGTCCAGCTCGGCGAGGCGGTCGGCTACCAGGTGCGCTTCACAGACCGCGTAGGCGAGAGGACGCTGGTCAAGCTCATGACGGACGGGATCCTGCTTGCCGAGATCCAGCGCGACCGGATGCTGCGCCGCTACGACACGATCATCGTCGACGAGGCCCACGAGCGCTCGCTCAACATCGACTTCATCCTCGGCTACCTCGCCAACCTCCTGCCCCGGCGACCGGATCTCAAGGTTGTCATCACCTCGGCGACCATCGACTCCGCGCGGTTCGCCGCGCACTTCGGCCCACCCGGGCGCCCGGCCCCGGTCGTCGAGGTCACCGGCCGCACCTACCCCGTCGAGATGCGCTACCGGCCGCTGGTGCCGGGCCTCGACGAGGAGGACGACCGCGCCCGGCCCCGCCGCGGAAAGGCCGGCGGCGCGGACGCAGAGCCCGTCGAGGGCGAGGCGCTCGACCAGACGACCGCGGTCTGTCGCGCCGTCGACGAGCTCATCGCCGAAGGACCGGGCGACATCCTCGTGTTCCTGTCCGGCGAGCGGGAGATCCGGGACACCGCCGACGGGCTGCAGGAGCACCTCGGCGCCCGGTACGCGCCGCCGGGCTCGCGCGCCGCGGCGATGCCGGCGAACGCCGTCGAGGTCCTGCCCCTCTACGCACGACTGTCATCCGCCGAGCAGCACCGGGTCTTCGAGCCGCACGGGCTCCGCCGGGTGGTGCTCGCGACCAATGTGGCGGAGACGTCGCTGACCGTGCCCGGCATCCGGTACGTCGTCGACCCGGGGACCGCCCGCATCTCCCGCTACTCCAACCGCACCAAGGTGCAGCGCCTGCCGATCGAGCCGGTCTCCCAGGCCAGCGCCAACCAGCGGGCCGGGCGGTGTGGCCGCGTGGCAGACGGCATCTGCATCCGCCTGTACTCCCGTGCCGACTTCGAGAGCCGCCCCGCGTTCACCGAGCCGGAGATCCTGCGCACGTCGCTCGCGTCAGTGATCCTGCAGATGGCAGCCCTGGGACTAGGCGAAGTCGCTGACTTCCCGTTCGTCGACCCGCCCGACGCCCGGGCCATCCGGGACGGTCTCCAGCTGCTCGTGGAGCTCGGCGCGATCACCTCTGGCGAGAGCCGAGGCTCCCTCACGGCGAACGGCCGCGCGCTGGCCCAGCTGCCCATCGACCCGCGCCTCGGGCGGATGCTCCTGGAGGCCGGCCGGCTCGGCTGCGTGCGCGAGGTGATGATCGTCGTGGCAGCGCTCTCGGTGCAGGACGTCCGCGAACGGCCCAGCGAGATGCAGCAGGCGGCCGACGAGAAGCACCGCCGGTTCGCCGACCCGACGTCGGACTTCCTCGGGATCCTGAAGCTCTGGGAGTACCTGCGCGAGCAGCAGCGCGACCTGTCCTCGAGCGCCTTCCGGCGGCTCTGCCGGGCCGAGTTCCTCAACTGGCTGCGCGTCCGCGAGTGGCAGGACGTCCACGAGCAGCTGCGCCAGCTGGCCAAGCCGCTCGGCCTGCAGATGAACGCCCACGGCCCGGCCGGGCCCGACGCCGACCGCGTCCACCAGGCTCTGCTCGCCGGCCTCCTCTCCCACATCGGCATGTACGAGGAGCGCAAACGCGACTACCTCGGCGCCCGGGGGAGCAGGTTCGTGCTCTTCCCGGGCTCGGCGCTGGCCAAGCGGCCGCCATCGTGGGTGATGGCCGCCGAGCTCGTCGAGACGTCGCGGCTGTTCGCCCGCACCGCTGCCCGGATCAAGCCCGAGTGGGTCGAGCCCCTGGCCGGGCACCTCGTCCGGCGCACCTATGCCGAGCCGCGGTGGTCGGGGAAGCAGGGCGCCGCCGTCGTCACGGAGCGGGTGCTGCTCTACGGCATCCCGATCGTCACCGACCGCCCGACGCTCTTCGGGCGCATCGATCCGCCGGGCGCCCGGGAGATGTTCATCCGGCACGCCCTCGTCGAGGGCGACTGGCGCACCCACCACCGCTTCCTCACCGACAACCGGGCCCGGCTGGAGGAGGCCGAGGAGCTGGAGCACCGGGCGCGGCGCCGCGACATCGTCATCGACGCCGAGGGCCTGTTCGACTTCTACGACGAGCGGCTGCCCGAGACGGTCGTCTCCGGCGCGCACTTCGACTCCTGGTGGAAGGCCGAACGGCGGACCCGCCCTGACCTGCTCACTCTCACTCTCGACATCCTCATCCCCGAGGCCTCGGGCGTCGACGAGACCGCGTTCCCGGCGACTTGGCGGCAGGGCGAGCTCACGCTACCGCTGACGTACCAGTTCGCCCCCGGCTCGGCCGCCGACGGCGTCACCGTGCACATCCCGATCTCCGTCCTCAACCGGGTGCGCCCCGACGGCTTCGACTGGATCGTGCCGGGCCTGGTCGACGAGCTGGCAGTCGCGAGCATCCGCACGCTGCCCAAGCAGGTCCGCGTGCAGCTGGTGCCGGCACCGGACGTGGCCCGGGACGTCGTCACGCGGCTGCCGGCCTGGGCCGACGTCGCGCCCGGGCACCCCGCGGCGCCGTCGTTCCACGAGGCCTTCGCCGCCGCAGTGCTTGCGATGCGCGGGGTCGTGGTGCCCGACGCCGCGTGGGACGACGAGAAGCTGCCGCCTCATCTGCGCATGACGTTCCGGGTGGTCGGGGAGCGCGGGGAGGTGGTGGACGAGGGCAAGGACCTCGTCCACCTGCAGCGCAGGCTGGCCGCACGCACGCAGGACGCCGTGCGCGCGGCGGTGCGCGGCGCCGTCCGGGCGGCCGCACGAGAACAGGCCGCCAGGCAGGGGACGGGGCAGCCGCAGGGACCGGCCACTCCTGGCGATCGACGGAGAGCGGAGACGCCGGACCTCTCGCACAGCCTGGACCGCAGCGGGCTGAGCTCGTTCCCGGCCGACCTCCCGGGCGGGCGGATCCCCGAGGTGATCGAAACCGCAGGTCCGGGCGGGCTCGTCGTGCGTGGCTACCCGGCGCTGGTCCTGGAGAGGTCCGCCGGGAAGCGCGCTGCAAGCGTCGCACTGCGCGTGCTGACGGGCGAGGCTGAGGCCGCCGCCGCACACCGAGCCGCCGTCGGCCGGCTCCTCCTTCTCCAGATGGGCCTCCCGGAGGGCCGGGTGACGAGCCGGTGGACCGGCACCGAGGCCCTGACGCTCGCGGCCGGCCCGTACCCGAGCACGACGGCGCTGGTCGAGGACGTCCAGCTCGCGGCGATCGCTGCGCTCACCGCAGGTGACGAGCTGCGGGATGTGCGCGACCCCGCGACCTTCGCAGCACTCGCGACCCGGGTGCGCGGCGGGCTGGAGACTGAGGTGTACCGGGTCGTCGGCGACGTGGTGCGCGTGCTCACCGCGTCACGGGAGCTCGACGCCGCCATCCGGGCCAGCACCTCGATGGCGCTGCTCAGCACCCTGACGGACGTCAAGGCGCAGCACGCGGCCCTCGTCCCGGACGGCTTCGTGGCCGCGACGCCGACCGGCCGGCTCCCGCTCCTCGCCCGCTACCTGCGGGCCGCAACCCATCGGATCGCCAAGGCGGCCGAGGCTCCCGACCGGGACGCGGCCCTCGCCTGGCGGGTGCGGCAGCTCGAGGAGGCGCTGGCGGCCGCTCGCGTCTCGGTCGACGCGGGGCCGGTCGACGAGGCCAGGGCAGCGGCGCTCGAGGACGTGCGGTGGCTCATCGAGGAGCTGCGGGTCAGTCTCTTCGCCCAGCAGCTCGGCACGCCGGTACCGGTCTCGGAGAAGCGCATCACCAAGGCTCTTGCAGCCCTCTGACCCGCGCCGCCCCTCGCCGCCCCACCCGTGCTCGCCGAACGCGTCATTCCTCGGCCCTACCGTCCCAACAACCCGACTCATGATGCGTTCGGCGGGGGGCGCTCGGGGCACGGGAAAGCCCGCGAGGCCCCGGCCGTCTGAGGTCGGGTCGCCGTGCTGGACGGGGCACGGCACTCGCGGGCTCCGGTGACTGCTCGGGATTCGCTCGCCGCCTCGCGGTGCGCGGATCGGAGAAGTCCGTCCGAGATTCCGGGCGACTAGCGGGCAGTCACCTCACGCGTCCGAAGAAAACTCACCGTCGGACCACCTCCTTCCCGTGTGCCAGCACCGTACGTCGACGGGCGCGCGATGTCACGACCCCGGCGACAGGTTTGCGGAGCCGGCACCGCATCGAGCCGGGCAGCCCACGAGGTGGTCGTTCACGACCCCGACGGCCTGCATCGCGGCGTAGGCGGTGACCGGCCCGATGAACCTGAAGCCGAGCGCCTTGAGCTCAGCGGCCAGGCCCCGCGACTCCTGCGTCGCCGACGGCACGTCCGCCCAGGTCACAGGCGGCGCCTCCCTCACCTCCGGCGCGTGCCGGGCGAGCAGCGCGGCCAGGGTGTCGCCTGCGTCGTGCAGCGCGACGGTGGCGCGGGCGCCCGCCACGGTGGCCAGGATCTTGGCCCGGTTGCGCACGATGCCGGCGTCCCCCATGAGGCGCGCGACGTCGTCGTCGTCGAAACGCGCGACCGTCGCGGGCTCGAAGCCGACGAACGCGGCCCGGAACGCCTCCCGCTTGCGCAGGATCGTGAGCCACGACAGCCCGGACTGGAAGCCCTCGAGGGCAAGTCGCTCGAAGATGCCGGCCTCGTCCGCGACCGGGCGGCCCCACTCCTCGTCGTGGTATGCCTCGTACACGGGGTCACCGTCGCCGAAGCAGCGGGTCATCGTGGGTCTCCTCTCGCATCCTCAGCACGTGCGGGTGCCGTCCGCCGTCAGGCAACCGGTCCCGCGAGGCTACGCGCGCCCTCGCGCGGACCCTGCGCCCGTGACGCCCCTGTGGATCCGGGGCCGCGCACCCCCGGGGAGCGCACTTCGGCCCACGCGGACCAGAGGCCGTGGTGCCATGGGCCCATGCAGCTGCGGATCTTCACCGAACCTCAGGAGGGTGCGGGCTACGAGACGCTCCTCGCCGTCGCGCGCGCCACCGAGGACCTCGGGTTCGACGCCTTCTTCCGCTCGGACCACTACCTCGCCTTCGGCGGGGACGGCCTGCCCGGACCGACCGACGCGTGGACCACCCTCGCGGGCCTGGCCCGGGAGACGTCACGGATCCGGCTCGGCACCCTCGTCTCGCCGGCGACGTTCCGCTGGCCCGGCATCCTCGCGGTCCAGGTCGCGCAGGTGGACGCCATGTCCGGGGGGCGGATCGAGCTCGGCCTCGGAACGGGGTGGAACGCCGCTGAGCACCGTGCGTACGGCATCCCGTTCCCGGAACGCCGCTTCGGGATGCTCACCGAGCAGCTCGAGATCATCACCGGCCTCTTCGGCACCCCGCTCGGCGAGCGGTTCTCGTACGCGGGCGAGCACTACCGACTGGACGACTGCCCGGCTCTGCCGAAGCCGGTTCAGGACCCGCTGCCGATCATCATCGGTGGCCACGGCCCTAGCCGCACCCCCGCCCTGGCGGCACGCTTCGCCGCGGAGTACAACACAGCGTTCCCACCCAAGCACGAGATCGGGGGCCGGTTCGCGAACGTCCGCCGGGCCTGCGAGGAGGCCGGCCGCGACCCCGCGGACCTCGTCTACTCGGTCGCGCTGACGACGACGGCGGGAGCCACGGAGGCCGAGGTCGTCCGACGCGCCGCGGCGATCGGCCGCACGGCCCGCCAGATGCGGGCAACCGGGATCGCCGGCACCGCGCAGGAGGTGGTCGACACGATCGCCTGGCTGGCCGAGATCGGCGCGTCCCGGGTCTACCTCCAGGTCCTCGACCTGCAGGACCTGGAGCACCTGGAGTTCATCGCCGCGGAGGTCGCACCGCACGTCTAGCGGCAGACGTGCCGCAGCCGGCGAACACCGGCACGCGAACGCCCGTCAGGCGACCGCGACCGCACGGATGCGGCCCAGCATGAGGAGCGCCAGGCCCTCGACGAGGACCTGGATCCCCAGCAGCACGCCCAGCAGCGTCAGGCTTGCCGTCCAGATGTTGAAGAGCACGATGAGCCCGAGCGCCGCCGAGACGATGCCCCCGAAGATGAGGATCCCCCGCGCCTCAGGAACGATGGCCGCGGCGGCGAGGCGCGCGACGCCACCGGCGAGGAAGAGCGTCCCGGCGATCAGCGTCAGGGTGACGGCCGTGGCGGCAGGGTTCCTGATCATGGCGAGGCCGAGCACGCCGATGAGGGCGCCGCCCAGAGCCGTGAGCCAGAAGCCGCCCTGACCGATGCGGAAGAGAGCCGCCACCACGAGGATCAGTCCCAGGATGAGCGCCATCCAGCCCAGGAACAGGACTGAGATGGCTGTCGCAAAGACGGAGTTCCCGAGGAGGACGAAGCCGCCGATCACCATCAGGATGCCGAGCGCGACGTCCCATCCGGTCCGCCGGCGCTCCAGTGCCACAACACTCATCATTGATCCCTCGTTCGTGTAGGCGTCGCACTCGGTCCCGGTGAGTCCTGCTTCCCTACCGCTGGCCCGGGCAGGACAAGCGTAATGTTCACCGGGCGGGAGCCGCCTCTCGGCACACCGAGGCGGAAGGCGGCCCCACCAGGGCGGCCGCGGGCTGGACGAAGCGGCCACGGCGCCGCCACCCGAGCTGGGGGACGACCATGACGGCACTGGGCAGCCCGGGCACACCTGCTGCGACCCGCGTCATGCTGCTGGGCGCGGGCGAGCTCGGCAAGGAGGTCGTGATCGCGCTGCAGCGGCTCGGGGTCGAGACGATCGCCGTCGATCGCTACCCGAATGCCCCCGGCCACCAGGTGGCCCACCGCGCGCTCGTGATCGACATGACCGATCCTGCTGCCCTGCGCTCAGCCGTCGAGGCCGAGCGGCCGGACGTCGTGGTCCCCGAGATCGAGGCGATCGCCACCCCGGCTCTCGAGGCGCTCGAGTCCGACGGCGTCGTGCGGGTCGTGCCGACGGCGCGCGCCACGCGGCTCACGATGGACCGGGAAGGGATCCGGCGCCTGGCCGCCGAAACCCTCAACCTGCCGACCAGCCCGTACGCGTTCTGTGACGCCCTCAGCGAGCTTCGTGCGGCCATCGACGACATCGGGTACCCGTGCGTCGTCAAGCCCGTGATGAGCAGCTCCGGCAAGGGGCAGAGCACCGTCTCCGGCCCCGAGGGTGTCGCCCCGGCCTGGGAGCACGCGATGGCGGGAGGCCGGGTTCACGGGGGCCGGGTCATCGTCGAGGGATTCGTCGAGTTCGACTACGAGATCACCCTGCTCACGGTCCGTGCGCTCGGCGCCGACGGCCTGGTGCAGACCCAGTTCTGCGCGCCGATCGGTCACCGGCAGGTCGGCGGCGACTACGTCGAGAGCTGGCAGCCGCAGGCGATGTCGCCGGGCGCCCTGGCACGGGCGCAGGAGATCGCCGGCTCGGTCACCAGCGACCTCGGCGGACTCGGCGTCTTCGGCGTCGAGCTCTTCGTGCGTGGGGACCGGGTCTGGTTCAGCGAGGTCAGCCCGCGTCCGCACGACACGGGCATGGTCACGATGACGACCCAGTGGCAGAACGAGTTCGAGCTGCACGCCCGCGCGATCCTCGGGCTGCCTGTCGACGCCGCGCTGCGCAACCCAGGGGCGAGCGCCGTCGTCTACGGCGGCGTCACGGCGACGGGCGTCGTGTTCGAGGGTGTCGCGGACGCGCTCGGCGTGCCGGGAACCGATCTGCGGCTCTTCGGCAAGAGCGAGAGCCGGCCGAGGCGTCGGCTCGGGGTCGCTCTCGCCCGCGCCGACGACGTGGGCACGGCCCGGGAGCGCGCGGGCCTGGCCGCGGCCCTGGTCCGGCCCCGCGAGGCGTGAGCACCGTCGACGGCGCCCGCGGCGACGGGCGAGGGACGATGAGCTTCGGCTTCCATACCGGCTACTGGGGCGCCGGCCCTCCCCCCGGTGCCGGCGACGCCGTCGCCCTGGCGGAACGTCTGGGCTTCGAGTCGGTATGGACCGCCGAGGCCTACGGTTCCGACGCCTTGACCCCGCTCGCCTGGTGGGGCTCGCGGACGTCCCGGGTCAACCTCGGCACGTGTGTCGCCCAGATGGCTGCCCGGACCCCGACGGCGACCGCCATGGCCGCGATGACCCTCGACCACCTCTCGGGCGGCCGTTTCGTGCTCGGCCTCGGCGCCTCGGGCCCGCAGGTGGTCGAGGGCTGGTACGGCCAGCCGTTCGCGCACCCGCTCGCACGGACGCGCGAGTACCTGGCGATCGTCCGCGACGTCGTCGCGCGCGGCGGGCCGGTGCGGGCCGACGGCGAGTTCTTCCGGTTGCCCTACAGGTCGCCGTCGGACGCCGGGGACGGACCCGACCTCCACGCCTCGGGCCTTGGAAAGCCGCTGCGCTCGACGCTGCACCCGCTGCGTCCCGACCTGCCGGTCCACCTGGCCGCTGAAGGGCCGAGGAACACCGCGCTCGCGGCCGAGATCGCAGATGGCTGGCTTCCCCTGTTCATGTCCCCGCGCCTCGACGCCGAGTACCGGCGACTCCTGGCCGAGGGCTTCGAGCGACGCTCGCCCACCCTGCGCCCGCCGACCGAGTTCGAGGTGAGCGCCACGGTCCCCGTCGTGGTCGACGACGACGTGGAGCGCGCCGCGGACGCCGTCCGGCCGTTCCTCGCCCTCTACGTCGGTGGCATGGGTGCGCCCGGCGCCAACTTCCACCGCGACGTCGTCGCGCGTCTCGGGTACGCCGACGCGGCGGACCAGATCCAGTCCCGGTTCCGCGACGGCGACCGGGCGGGCGCCGCCGCCGCCGTCCCGCTGGCACTGGTCGACGACGTCGCTCTGATCGGCCCCGCCGCACGGATCCGCGAGCGCCTGAGCGCCTGGGAGCGAACGGTGGTGACGAGGCTCGTCGTGTGGGCCGACGCCAGGTCGCTGACCGCGGTGGCCGACGCGCTCATGGGCTGAGGAAGGCTGCCGACACCGCCCGTCCGCATGGTTCGACACCACATCCGAACAGGCGTCCCGCGTGCACAAACACTGATCGAACGAACGGGGAGTAGCCTGACGAACTCGCCCTCATCGAGGGCGCGCGCGAGGAGAGTGCAAGAGTGACGGATCACAATGGCGGTGCCGGCAACGGACCGGACGGTGCACCGGTGTCCCCGAGAGTCACGCCGCGCTGGCAAGGCATCACCGCGTGGGTCCTGCTCGCGGTTGCCGGCGTCCTCCTGCCGGTGTCCCTCATCGCCCGCTGGGGCGAGCACACGCTCGTCGACACGTCCGCCTACCTGGACACCGTCGGCCCCCTCGCCGCCGATCCCGTCGTCCGCCAGGCACTGAGCGACGAGCTCACCCGCCGGCTGACCGAGAAGGCCGATGTCGCGCCGCTCGTCGAAGCCCTGGCACCGGAACGCCCGCTCGTCCAACAGGTCCTGACCCCCTCCCTCCAGGCCGTCGTGGAGGGAGCGATCGCCCGGGGAGTCGACCGGGTCATCGACAGCCCGATCCTCGACGAGGCCTGGCGCGCCGCCAACGAAGTCGCCCAGCGTGCCCTGATCCGGGTACTGACGGCCGACGGTGGAGCGGCGGTATCGATGGAGGGGGAACAGGTCATCCTCGACACGGGAGACCTCTTCGTCGTCGTGCGCGACGCGCTCGTCGAGCGAGGGCTGGGCTTCGTCGAAGGCGTACAGCCACCGCCGGTCGTCGATCGACAGATCGTCCTCCTCGAGTCGGAGCAGCTGGCGACGGCCCGGACGGTCTATGCGTTCGCCCAACCGATCGCACGCTTCCTGGTGTTCGTCGTCATCGCGATGCTCCTGGCCGCGGTCGCACTGGCGCCTCGACGCAGGTCCATGGTGACCGCAACCGGCGTCGTCGTGATGATTGCCGGTGGGGTGATCTGGCTGGCCCTGGACATGGGATACGGCGCCTACCGGGGCACCTTCGCCGGCACCGCCCTCGCCCCGGCCGAACGGATCTTCTTCACCGCGTTGACCGAGAACCTGGCGGCCCTGGTGCCCTGGCTGCTGGTGCTCGGGGCGGCGGTGATCGCCGGGAACATCGGCCTCAACCGCTGGCGGGCCGTCGCGGGAGCGCGCACCGCTCGGTGACTGAGCAGAGTGCAACGGATTCCGGCACACTGGCACGTGCTCAGGGCGATCCCCGCCCCGGGCAGTCTTGGCAAGCGAAACGCTTGACGACACACAAGGAGTACGGCATGGATGTCGGACCTGTCGATGTAGTGATCCTCTCGTTCCCCGGGAACGAGTTCAACGGCAAGATCGCGCCTGCGATCGTCGACCTCGTCGAGCGCGGCGTCGTCCGTCTGCTCGACGTCCTGTTCGTGACGAAGGACGCCGACGGCAACGTCGCGGCCCTGGCTCTGGCGGACCTCGGGGAGGACCTGGGCACGGTCATCGCGGTCAGCGGTGACATCCCCGGAGGCCTGCTCGACGACGAAGACATGGCCGACGTCGCCGACTCGCTCGAGCCGAACAGCTCCGCAGCGATGCTGGTCTGGGAGAACACCTGGGCTGCCACCGTGACGTCGGCGATCGCCGACTCCGGCGGCCAGGTCGTCGACTACACCCGCATCCCGGCAGAGGTCGTCCGCGCCCTTCTCACCGAGGCCTGAGGAGGTACCGCGATGGGACTCATGCGCATGGCGGCACGTACCGCTGTGGTCGCCGGCACGGCAACCGCAGTGTCCGGGAACGTCGCCCGCCGTCAGCAGGGCCGTGCGATGCAGGCCCAGC
>JAHECE010000270.1 GCA_024641895.1 Actinomycetales bacterium | reverse complement strand
CCAGCGCTGACCGTTACCTTGCGATGCTCGCCGAAGAGGTCGTGCCGCTCATCGAGGCCGAGCACGGCGTCTCGGGTCGACGCGAGGACCGGGCGCTCCTCGGCTCGAGCATGGGGGGGTTGATCTCCCTGTACTGCGCCCTGCTAAGGCCGGACCTGTTCGGCGCCGCAGGCTGCGTCTCCACCAACTTCATCATCGGCGGAGACCCGCTGGTGGACTGGTTCGCGGCACACCTGCCGCCGCCCACCGCGTCGCGCCTGTGGTTCGACCGTGGAGACGAGGCGCTCGACGCCGAGTACGGGCCCACCCAGGACCGGATGGACGACGCGCTGCGCGCGTCGCCCCTGGTGGAGGGCCAGGACTGGGTCAGTCGCGTCTACCGCGGCACCGACCACAGCGAGGGCGCCTGGGCGGCCCGGGGGCCGGCGGTCCTCGCGTTCCTGCTCGCCGGGCGATCCGCGTAGCGGGGACTCGGCCTCCCGGCACCCGTTCGAGCGCAGTTGCGTTGATCACAACCGCCCGGCCCGGCGTCCCGCAGCCCCGTGGTGAGCCGACCTCCTCCCGCACCTTCGGGTGAGACCGAAGATCGCGCTGGCCTGCATAATCCCGCTCGTGAAACTCGCCCCCGGCGCCGCGTTCCGAGGTCGGAGGGCCTGCGACCTCGACCCGGCCGGCCCACCGGGGCGCAGCTCGGGCATTGCCGAAACGTCGGGCGATTGCGATTCTTGTTCCAGCGCCGGGCCGCCCATCGGGGTCGGAGCCCTGGCAGCTGAGACCTGCAAGGAGCACACGATCGAACTAGGCCACAGTCGGAAGCTACGGGGAGTTCTCAGTCGAAATGAACCGTGAATACCACCGCTGGTACAGCCCCGCCCTCGGGCGGGACATGGAGCTGCTGGTCTTCGGCCACGCCGGGGCCAAGGTGCTCGTCTTTCCCACGCGCGTCGCTCGCTTCCACGAGTACGAGGACCTGCGCATCGTCGAGACGCTCCGTCCGCGGATCGAGTCCGGCGAGATGCAGCTGTTCTGCGTCGACTCGATCGACGAGGAGGCGTTCTACAACGCCTCGGTACCTCCCGCGGACCGCGTGCTGCGTCATCTCGCCTACGAGCAGTACATCCTCGGCGAGGTGATGCCGTTCATGGACGCCAAGAACAACGACCCGGTGACCATCGCGCACGGCTGCAGCATGGGCGCCTTCCACGCCGCGAACATCGCCTTCCGGCACCCCCTCCTCTTCGACAAGCTCATCGCCTTCTCGGGCCGCTACGACCCGACCCTCAGCGTCGAGCACTTCCGCGACCTCCTCGACGGGCACCGGGACGAGAACGTCTTCTCGAACAGCCCCGTCAACTACGTCCCGACGCTGGACGGCTGGCGCCTCGACGCCCTGCGCGCGATGGAGATCGTTCTCGTCATCGGCAAGGAGGACCCGTTCCTCGAGAACAACCACCACCTGAGCGAGCTCCTCTGGGACAAGGGCGTCGCGCACACCCTTCACGAGTGGGACGAGCGCGCTCACCGCGGCTACTACTGGCGACGGATGGCACCCCAGTACGTGCACCCGCCGCAGCGACGTGAGTCGCGAAGCGCCGAGCACCGCGCCGAGGCGCCGATGTCCAGCCCCGGCCTGGTGGACGCCGCGTTCGGCGAGGCCCCGCTCACCGACGCGGGACGCCACGAAGCCGCACGGCATGACGCCGGGCAGCACGACGCCGGGCAGCACGACGCCGGGCAGCACGACGCCGGGCAGCACGCGGCCGTCGGCCCGGGCGACCTGGCCGAGGCGGTCTAGCCCGAGGGCTAGGCACTCGCGCTCGCGGCGGGCGGCTCCGGCACCTGATCGACGATCACGAGGTGGTGCCCAGCGGCCGCGAGCAGCGCACGCGTGACCGGGTCGGCGTTGACGCACACCAGGCAGCCGCCGCGGCACTCGAGCTCCTCGGCCGCGTGCTCGATCGCCGCGGCGAGTCGCCCGCTGCGCACACGGGCTGACTCCAAGTCGATCACCACCATCGAGGCGTTCGCGCTCAGGACGTCCAGCAACCCGCGAAGTCGACCCGCGTCGTCACGCCCGAAGGTTCCTGCCGGCCGCAGCGTGGCTGTGATCCACGAGCCGACGGCGCCGAACCCGGCGGTTGAGCGTGCTGGTGACGAGCTCGCGAGCATGACGGTCATGGCGCACCTTCCGAGTCCGGGCCACCCGGGACGAGCGGCCCAGGTCCAATGAGTCCCCTCGCCCCTGACAACAGCCTGAGCGCCGGCCGTCTACCACCTGTGCCTCGAGTCGAGGCCGCCGTCGCGCGCGCCGAAGCTCCTCCTCACCGAGACAGGCACCAAACGCATCGTCCGAGCCCGCTCCGCCGTCGAATCCCGTGGCTCTCGGTGGGCCGGGCGGGACGGGACGTGGTGTCCATCACAGGCGCTCGCGGAATCGCCCCCGCGGCGGTCCGTTGTGCCGATGTCATCAGCACTCGGGCTATGATTGACCCCTCAACTACCTGTCCCGACCCGCCGTGGTCGCGATCCTCAGCAGGAGCCACCATGACCGTGACCCTCGAGTCCCGCACACTCGCCATCGGCGATCACGCGGCAGACCTGCTCTTCCGCGAGGCCCACACCGCCTACGCGTTCACCGACGAGCCCGTCGCCGACGAGCAGCTGGCGGCCATCTACGACCTGGTGCGTCACGCCCCGACAGCCATGAACTCCCAGCCCCTGCGGATCACCTTCGTGCGGAGCGAGCAGGGCAAGGCCCGGCTCCTGCCGCACATCGCCGAGGGCAACCGCCGCAAGGCCGCCTCGGCCCCGGTCGTCGCGATCCTCGCCGCGGACACCGACTTCCACGAGCAGCTGCCGCGGCTCCTCCCGCAGGCCCCGGGCGCCAAGGCCCGCTTCGAGGACGCGGCCGCCCGAACCCGGGCCGCGATGTTCAACGCCTCGCTGCAGGCCGGCTACTTCATCGTGGCCGCCCGCTCGGCCGGACTCGACGCCGGCCCGATGGGCGGGATCGACGCCGCAGGCATCGACGCCGAGTTCTTCCCCGGCTCCGCGCTGCGCACCTTCCTCGCCGTGAACCTCGGCTACGCGGCACCTGGCGGTACGCACCCACGCAACCCGCGCCTCGAGCACCACGAGGCCGTCACCTACCTGTAGGCCGGCACGTCAGCGCGCGGCGGGGCAGGGAACCCGTCGGTGCAGCGCCCCGACGGCCACCCGACCCCGGGCGCGGGGCACCGCGCGCGCCCGGACGTCGTGGCCGTCCCGCGCGACGGCGGGCCGCGGTTCTGTCGGCATTCCCGGCAGCG
>JAHECE010000269.1 GCA_024641895.1 Actinomycetales bacterium | reverse complement strand
GTAGGCCCACTCGCCTGCGTAGTCGTACATCCCGCAGGTGAGCGCCACGGTGAGCAGGTCGCGGGTGACCTCACGCGGCACGACCTGCTCGCCCGTCTCGGGGTGGATCCCGTGGTTGGCGATCGTCGCGCCGATGGTCGCCAGGTCGTCAGCCGTCACGAGGACCGAACACTGGGCGAAGTACAGGTCGAGGGTCTCCTCGACTCTCTCGCCGATGATTCCCCGACTCCGCATGAGGTAGGCAATGGCCCGGTTGCGGTCCCCGGTCGCACGCTCGGAGGCCCACACCTCGTGGTCGACCTCGGGCCGGCGACCGAGGTACCGCGCGTACATCGACCCCACGCGCTCCAGCCGCTCATCGAGGTCGTCACCCACCACGAGGTCGGTGACGGCGATCGCGCCGGCGTTGACCATCGGGTTCGGCGCCCGATTCGCGGCGTCGTCCAGCACGATCGCGTTGAAGCTGTCGCCGGTCGGCGCGACGCCGACGTGGTCCAGCACCTTCTCGCGACCGTGGGTCTCGAGCGCGAGGCCGTAGAGGAGCAGCTTGGAGATCGACTGGATCGTGAACGCGTGCGCTCGGTCACCCACCCCGACGTGCTCGCCGGAGGCGGTGACGGCCGCAATCGCGAAGCGGTCCGGATCGACTGCCGCCAGCTCGGGGATGTACGACGCGGGTTCGCCCTCGTCGACCGGCGCGAAGCGCGTGTGCAGGTTCGCGCACGTCTGCTCGAACCATGCGAGTCGGGCTCGACGTTCAGCCTCTTCGGTCACGCCCGGAGTGTATGCCGGGGTCGTCGGGCGTCGCCGGGGAGTCTCCCCCGGAGCCGCTGGGGGATGCCGCCCTGTGCGCGGCCCGGCCGCGGGCGCGGCACCGCACGACGGCCGGAGCGCTCGCTAGAGTCGCCGCACGAACCCGGAATCGACCGGTCACCGTCGGTGGAGGAGTCTTCGTGGCCCAGCAGCCGGACGGTGGCACATCGAACGGGACGCTCGTCACCGATGTCGTCGACGAGATCCAGGTGACGCTCGATCAATGGTCGCTCGGCCAGCTCGGCGTGGTCGATCTCGTCGCAGCGACGGCCGTCGTCGTCGTGGGGATCGCGGGCGGGTGGGTCGTCAGCCGCCTCCTGCGTCGCGCAGCCCGCAACACCACGGGCGCGGCGCGGACTGCGGTGGACACCGTCGGACGGCTTGTCGGCTCCGCAGTCGTGCTGCTCGCGGTCGCCGTGGCACTGGAGATCCTCGGCTTCAGCCTGGGTCCGATGTTGATCGTCGTCGTCGTCGGCGCGGTCGCGGTCTTCCTCTTGCGCCCGCTGATCACGAACCTCAGCAGCGGCCTCCTCCTCCAGGTCAGGGGAGCGCTCGACGTTGGCGACCTGATCAGGACGACCGAGGACGTGCTGGGTGTCGTCCAGGAGGTCACCACGAGAACAGTGGTCATCGACACGGCGGACGGGCACAGGGTCCACATCCCGAATTCCGAGGTGCTGGAACACGCGATCATCAACTACACCGTGCTCGGCCGACGTCGATCCACGTTCGAGATCACCGTGCAGTGCGGCGAGGACCTCGAGATGGTCATGGCCGCGATGCGCCTCGCACTTGCTCACGTCGACGCAATCCTCGCCGATCCGCCGCCTGAGGTTCAGACGATCCGCCTCGTCGGTCGCCTCGTGGCGATCCGCGCGCTGGTCTGGCACCTCCCGGGCCTCGACGCGGAGCGCGCCGCCGTCGACGCCGGAATCCGCGCCAGCCTGGCCGGACTTCGCACCATCGGCGTCGAGCCGGACGGCCCGACCTTGGCGCAGCTCTACTCGGACCAGTGATGTCGCCGTCGCGCGGCCGACGTCAGGCCCTCCGGCTGCGCGCAGAGCGCCGCCGGCAGCGTCGTCAGGACTTCGCGAGCGCGCTCGCAGGACGGCGGTGGGCGGCCCAGATCTCCTCGGGAAGGCCGTCGAACTGAGCGAGGTGCTCCTCGCGCATCCCGATCTCCCGCCGCCAGCGCTCGAGGTCGACCTCAAGGAGCGTGGCGACGTCGGCGTCGGTGACGTCCAGTCCCTCGAGCCTGAGCTCCTCGGGCTTGGGCATCACGCCGATCGGGGTCTGGACACCGGTGACCCGGCCTTCCTTGAGGTCGATCAGCCACAGGAGCGGCCTGAGGTTCTCCCGGTACCCGGGCCAGATGAAGGCGCCGTCGGCGTCCTTCCGGAACCAGTTGACGTGCGCGAAGATCGGGAGCTCCTTCGCAGCCCCGAGGATCTTGAGCCAGTGTGCGGCGTAGGCACCCTCGGAGTACGCCATGAAGGGACGCATCGACATCGGGTCGTAACGGAGCTGGCCCTCCTTGCCCTCGGCGGCGGCTGTCGCCTCGGCGCCCAGGGTCAGGCCGTCGTACACGCCGTCAGCGAGGCCGGTGAGCGCGCGGATCAGGGGCTCACGGTCGCGGCAGCGGCCTCCGAAGATGATCGCGTCGATCGGCACGCCCTGCGGGTCCGCGAAGTCGGGCGAGACGTTCGGCACGTTGGCGAGCGTCGTCGTGAACCGGCTGTTGGGGTGCGCCCAGGCGTCGGCCGGCGCGCCTGACCGCTGGTGCTCCACGGGCCGGTCGGAGACGAGGTTGCCCTTCCAGTCCCGCCAGCCGGCCAGGTCCGCCGGGTAGCCGGGCGTCCGGCCCTCCCACCACACGTCCTGGGTGATCTCGTTGTAGGCGACGTTGGTGAACAGCGCCTTGGTGCCGGGTGCGACGGCCTCGAGCGCCGTCGGGTTCGAGATCTCGTTCGTGTCCTTGGCCACGCCGAAGACGCCGAACTCCGGGTTCATCGCGTGCACCCGGCCGGACGCCGGGTCGACCCAGATCCACGCGATGTCGTCGCCGAAGAACTCGACGTGGTACCGGTCGCCGAGTGCGTCGGGGGCGAGCATCATCGCCAGGTTCGTCTTGCCCGAGGCGCTCGGGAACCCTCCGCAGACGTGGTACTTGCGCCCGGTCTCCTTGTCCAAGATGCCGATGAGCATGAACTGCTCGGCGAGGAACTTGCCCGAGGCCCAGCCGTCGTAGCAGGCCTGGCGCAACCCGTGAGCGATCTTGCCGAGCAGGGCGTTGCCTCCGTAAGACGAACCGAAGTGCAGGATCATCCGCTCGTCGGCGACGGTGACGAAGTAGCGCTGGTCGTCGGGCGTGCCCTGCCCGAGGTTCTCGAGGTCACCCGTGACATGCACCGCGCGGACGAAGCGGTCCGGGTGTGCGAGGCCCTCGATGTAGTCCGGCCCGACGCGGGCCATCCGGATCATGTGCAGCGCGACCGTGCGGTGGTCCGTGAGTTCGATCCCCGCGGC
>JAHECE010000055.1:399-12661 GCA_024641895.1 Actinomycetales bacterium | reverse complement strand
CGCGCGGCCTCGCCTTGCCGCTGACGCATGCCAACATCTGCTCCCGCAGGTCGAAGTCAACGGGACGGCGATTGTCCGGGTCGACCAGGCTGGGCGCCACGGTCTCGGTGCCCTGGTACACGTCCGGAACGCCGGGCATGGTGAGCTGGATGATCTTCTGCGCCAGGATCGCGGTGCGGACGCCGTGGGCCGTGGCGCGGTTCCAGGCCGCTACCTCCTCGCGCACCGCCGGGTCCGCGTGGGTGGTCTGCGCGAACCACAGCACCTGAAGCTCGTAGTTCTCGTCGACCGACGTCCACGAGGTGTGGTTCTTGGCCTCGCGCATCGCCTTGATGAGGTAGCCCTCGAGGCGCTCCCACGCCATCACGCCGTCGTCGTCGGACGTGCCCACGAGCGTCTGCCACCACAGGTTCTCCATGCGCCCGTCGAGCTCGGCCGGGCGCAGCTCGGCCGTCGAGGCACGCAGGCGCTGGACCAGCTGGTCCCACTCGTCCGCGACCTCCGATAGCACGCCCAGCCGCGCGCGCACGTCCTCGGACCGCTTGGTGTCGTGGGTCGACAGGCACGTCATCGCGTGGGGATACATCTGCTGCTGATCATGCGCCCACGCGTGGAAGGCCGCAGGGGGGAGCGCGAACCGGCCGGCGGGGGAGCCCACCTCGCAGAGCGGGAGCAGGTGTGTCCATCTGTAGTACGCGGTGTCCTCGACGCCCTTGGCCATCACGGCGCCGCAGGCCTGCTGGAAGCGCGTGATGAGCTCCCGGCGAGCGGCATCGTCCGTGCGACCCGCGGATCCCACCTCGAGGCCCTTGAGCAGGTCCACCACCACCTCGAGGGTCTCGTGTCGCTCGGGATCGAGCAGCGCGCGCGCCCGGCTGGCGGCGTGGTCGATCGCGTCGACCGAGGCCGGCTTGGTGGGGACCCCGACCACCACGTAGGCGCGGTAGCGGTCGAACGTCACCAGCAGCGTCCGTAAGCAGTCGTAGAGGGAGCGCCACGTGTGATCGCGCAGGCGCACGTCGGTGGTGCAGATGGTGTGCGCAATGGTCGCGAGCCGATGCACCTCGCTGGAGAGCGACTCCTTCACGATCTCGCGCTTCGCCGCATCGATCATGTCGGGCAGCTCGCCCATCGCGTCGCCCGCGATCCGGTGCAGCGTGCCCGCCAGCGGCGAGCTGCCCGCGGGGTCGCGCAGCAGCGCGCCCACGCGCCACGAGGCGTCGTAGCCCGTGGTGCCGGCGCACTTCCACGTGGTCGGCAACCGCTCCTCGTCCTCGAGGATCTTCTCGACCACGATCCACGCGCCATCCGTCGCCGCCGCGAGACGGTTGACGTATCCGCCCGGGTCCGCGAGCCCGTCGGGGTGATCGATGCGGAGTCCGTGGATGGTGCCGTCCTTGATGAGCTTGATGATCAGCTCGTGGGTGGCAGCGAACACATCCGGGTCCTCGACGCGCACCGCCACCAGCGAACCGACGTCGAAGAAGCGACGATAGTTGAGCTCCTCATTGGCGACCCGCCAGTACGCGAGGCGGTAGTGCTGCTCCTCGACCAGCGTGGCGAGCGGCAGGTTCTCGGTGCCTGCCCGCACGGGGAAGACATGCTCGAAGTAGCGGAGCACGGGGACCTCGCCGCGCTCCTCCTGACCGGGCACCACCATCGTGTCGACGGTCAGGTCACCGCTCGCCAACACGGTGCCGATGCGCTTGCCCAGCACGGGCATCAGCACCGGGTCGCCCGAGGACCAGTCGACGTCGAACCAGTGAGCGTAGGGCGATGCCGTTCCCAGCTCCAGCACCGACCACAGCGCCTTGTTGTGGAACGCGGGCGTGGGGACGGCCATGTGGTTCGGCACCAGGTCCGCCACCAGTCCGATCCCGTGCTCGCCGGCCTGCCAGGACAGGTCGCGAAGCGCGTCCTCGCCGCCTAACGACTCGGCGATGCGGCCGTGGTCGACCACGTCGTAGAAGTGAGTGGATCCGGGGGCGGCGGTGAGGATGGGGGAAAGGTAGAGGTGGCTCACGCCTAGCGACGCGAAGTAGTCCAGCCTCGCCGCGGCGTCCGCGAAGGTGAAGTCCGCACTGAGTTGCAGCCTGTAGGTCGCAGACGGCACCTTGGCTCCGATGCGGTGCCCCGTCCGGCGGGCGCGATCGTGGGCGGTATCAGGCATCAAGACCTCCTCGGATACGTCCCATCATGTCAGACGCCTCGCGTCGACCCCGAACCTCACTTTGCCAGATGCTTACCCGATCATGACCTTCCGAGAGGATCCGCGGCGTGAACGCGTCGGGCCCGGCATGATGGGTGCGACAGAGCGGGGGAGGCGACATGGTGAACGCGTGGGAGGTGCGCGACTGGCGATCGCGCGTGGCCGATCTGTACGCGGAGGTGCGGGGGGAGGCCGCCCCAGACGCGGCGCATCGGCGCTGGGTCGACGGCCGCGCCGCCCTGTTGCGCGACCACCCCGCCTCGCCGGTGCCCGCCCTCGCCCGTGCATCGTTCGTTCCCGAGGTGGCTCCTTACGACCCGGCCTTCCGGTTCAAGGTGCCTGTGAGCGCGGCGGAGGCCGCCAGGCGCGAGGTGCCCACGGCGTCGGACGGCGTGGTTCCGTTCGAGCGCGTGGGCCGCGTCGAGCTGCCCGGGATCGGCGGGCTCGACGTCTGGTGGCTGGACTCGTATGGTGGCGGCATCTTCATCCCGCTCCGCGACGCGTCGCCGCGCACCTACGGCGGCGGGCGCTACGTGCTGGACACGGTCAAGGGCGCGGATCTGGGCGGCGCCTCCGGGGCCCTGGTGATCGACCTCAACTTCGCCTACCAGCCGTCGTGCGCGTACTCGTCGGACTGGGTGTGCCCGCTGCCCGGTCCGGGGAATTCGCTGCCCACCCCCGTCGAGGTGGGGGAGCTCCACCTGCCCCTCCCGTGAGCGCGCGGCGCGGTCGGGCGCGGCGTAGGCTCGAGAGCGCCTGAGGAGGTATGCATGGACGTCGACCCCCACGGCCCCGAGGCGCTCGGCCTCGACCTCACCACCGCGATGCGGATCGCCGAGCTGTCGGAGGCCCACATGATGTGGGCCACGGTCGCTCTGTCCCCGCGCGGCGTGCGCCGCGCGCTCGGCGTGCGCGCCGCTCGCATCGGCACCGGGATCGCGCTCGCGATCGCGCACGACCCGACGGGCGGATTCTGGAGCCGGGCGCTCGCCCACGGCCTCACCGACCCGGTGGACGATGCGCTGGTCGCCGAGCTGGTGTCCTTCTACCGGGGCGCCGATGTCCCCGCCGCCGCGTTGCAGATCCCGCCGGCCCTGCTGCCGGACGATTGGGAGGACATCGCGGCCCGTCATGGCCTGCGCGCCGGCACCACCCTCACCAAGATGCTGCGGCACCGTGGCGCAGAGCCATCGGCCCCCGCCACCGAGCTCGAGATCCGGGGGGTCGACGAGCGGGATTCCGTGCCGTGGGCCGAGGTGCTGGTCCGCGGCTTCGAGCTGCCCACCCAGGAGGACCTGATCGCCATGGTCGCCTCGACCGTGGGCCGTGACTTCTACGCCTACGGCGCCTTCGACGGCGGCCGTCAGGTGGCGTCGGCCAGCATCTTCATCGACGGCGACATGGCGGCGATGGCGGGGGCGGCGACGCTCCCGGACGCGCGCGGCAGGGGAGCTCAGTCGGCTCTCATCGCGGCGCGGGTCGATGCTGCCGTGGACGCGGGCAGCACGTGGATCAGCGCCGAGACGGGGTCCGAGCGTGGCGTCGATCGCAGCGCGTCGCTGCGCAACCTCCACCGGGCCGGGTTCGTCGACATGTACGAGCGGCGCAACTGGGTGTGGCGCCCCGCGCACTAGCGTTTCTCTGGCGCACGCGCCCCGCGGGCGCTCGGGCCGCGGTGACCCGGATCTCGGACGAGTGCACGAAGCGTCCGCAATCCGGGCCCGCAGCGTCCTCGGGTGGGGACCCATCGGCGATTCATCCGCGTTCCGGGCTCGGGCGCGCGCTCGATGCAGCGCCCGCACGGCGTGTAGCGGCGACGGGACCTCCGTCCCACGCCGGACCGCGATCCGTTTGAAACGATTCACGCCAGGGGGTCGACCGACCCCGTCGACAACGGGTCCGTGGCGACCCTGACGTGGAGGTGCATCGTGGCACATCGGATGATCTGGAACCAGACGGCCTACTTCGGGGCGGGAGCGGTCGAGGTGGTTCCCCAGGAGCTCGCCGCGCGCGGCTTCACCAGGGCCTTCGTGGTGTCGGACAAGGTGCTCATCGAGACGGGGGTCACCGCGAAGGTGACCGCGCTGCTCGACGCCGCGGGCTTCCCGTACTCGGTCTACGACCGCGTGGTGCCCAACCCGCCCATCGAGAACGTGCAGGCCGGGGTCGCCGCGTTCGCCGCATCCGGCGCCGACGTCCTGATCGCCGTGGGCGGAGGCTCGCCGCAGGACACGTGCAAGGCGATCGGCATCATCACCGCCAACCCGGAGTTCGCTGACGTGCGGTCGCTCGAGGGCGTGGCCCCCACCACCCAGCCGTCGGTGCCGATCATCGCGATCCCCACCACGGCCGGCACGGCCTCGGAGACCACCATCAACTACGTCATCACGGATGTGGAGAACAACCGCAAGTTCGTCTGCGTCGATCCGCACGACATCCCGATCCTCGCCATCGTCGACGCCGACATGATGGCGACCGCTCCGCGCGGCCTCAAGGTGGCGACGGGACTGGACGCGCTGACACACGCCATCGAGGGCTACATCACGCAGGCCGCGTGGGAGCTGTCGGATCTGTTCCACCTCAAGGCGATTCAGATGATCGCGACCTCGCTGCGCGACGCCGCCGACGGCGATGCGGAGGCGATGGAGCGCATGGCGCTCGCGCAGTACGTCGCCGGCATGGGCTACTCCAACGTGGGACTGGGCATCGTGCACGCGATGGCGCACCCGCTGGGCGCGTTCTACTCCGCGCCGCACGGTGTAGCGAACGGCATCCTGCTTGCTCCCGTGATGGCCTTCAACGCGCCGGAGTCGGGGGAGAAGTACCGCGACATCGCCGCCGCGTTCGGTGTCGACGGCGCCTACGCCCTGCCTCTCGACCAGGCTCGTGAGGCCGCGGTCGCGGCGGTGGCGGCCCTGACTCGCGACCTGGGCAACCCCACCACGCTCGAGGCGATCGGAGCGCTGTCCGAGGACGTCCCGGCGCTGGCGCAGGCCGCGTTCGACGACGTGTGCGCGGGCGGCAACCCCCGCGCCGCCACCGTCGAGCAGCTCGAGACGCTGTACCGCTCGCTGTTCGCCTGACCTCCCGCGCGCGCGCCGCGGGCGGCCGCCCTGCCAAGATGGGGACGTCGCCGGACGCCGGTGCAAGACGCAGGAGGAGCGCGTGGACAACGACGGGGCCGACGGTCATCACGTCCTCAGCAGCACGGATCGCGACGACTACGCCTCGTTGCGTCGGCGTCCCGACAGCCGTGCCGAGCGGTACGCGCTCGGGCGTGCGCTGCGCAAGCAGGTCAAGCGCTCGTCGCTCGGCGAGTGGAGCGTGGCGAGCGAGGACCGCGACCCCATCGCGTTGGTCGAGCAGAACCACGAGGGCAGGGTTCCTGAGCTGATCCCGGTCCGGGTGGGGCGCATGGCGGCCTCGCCCTACGGCTTCCTGCGGGGATCCGCGGTGGTGATGGCCGATGACGTGGCGCGGCTGCCGTCGACCGGCATCACTCCGGTGGTGTGCGGGGATGCGCATCTGGGCAACGTGGGCTTCTACGCCTCGCCCGAGCAGGACCTTGTGCTCGATCTCAACGACTTCGATGAGGCGCACCCCGGCGCGTGGGAATGGGATCTGCGCCGGCTGGTGGCCAGCACGTGGGTCGCGGGCCGGGAGAACGGGGCGTCCGAGGACGAATGCGAGGCGGCGGTGCTGTCGTGCGCGTCCTCCTATCGCGCGGAGATCCGCTACCTCGCCAAGCAGCCGCTGTTCACCCGCTCGTTCGAGCGGATCGACACCGCGCGCATGCGCGAGCACACGCCCGACAGCGCGCTGTCCGACGAGCTCGAGCGCGCGGCCCGGCGCGCCCGGGGGCGAACGTCCGACCGCGCGTTGCCCCGCTTCACCACGGAGCGCCACGGGAATCGCCAGATCGTCGAGGAGCCGCCGCTCATCACGCGGCTTCCCTTCGCCGAGGCCGACATGCTTGCGGAGGGCCTCGACGAGTACCTCACCACGCTCGACCCGCACTGGCGACGGGTGCTCGGCGGCTACACCCTGCTCGATGTGGCCCACAAGGTGGTCGGTGTGGGCTCGGTGGGCCTGCGCGCGTACGTCGCGTTGCTCGAGGGCTCGAGTCCCGACGATGTGATCTTCCTGCAGCTCAAGCAGGCGCGGCGCTCGGTGCTGGCGCGTCACGTGCACGGCGACAACGCCTGGCACCGCCACCAGGGCCAACGGGTGGTCGAGTACCAGCAGGCACTCCAGACGGTGAGCGATCCTTTGCTGGGGTGGACCACGGTGGACGATCGCCAGTTCTACGTCCGGCAGTTCCGCAACATGAAGGGATCGGTCGCGCTCGACGCGATCAAGCCCCGCGCCCTCGCGGACTATGCGGGCATCGCCGGGCATCTGCTCGCCAAGGGCCACGCCCGCACCAGCGGCGCGTCGATGATCGCCGGGTATCTGGGGGCAGGGGACAACGTGGATCGCGCGATGGCCAGGTTCGCTCAGGCCTACGCGGACCAGACCGAGGCGGATCACCAGGCGCTGGTGGCGGCGGTCAAGGCCGGAAGAATGCCCATGGAGGAGCCCGCGTAACAGCGCCCGCGCCGTGACATGCGACGAGCCCCGGACGTTGCCCGGGGCCCTTCGCGTGTGGTGGGCGATACTGGGATCGAACCAGTGACCTCTTCCGTGTCAGGGAAGCGCGCTACCGCTGCGCCAATCGCCCATGCGAGGTGGGTACGGGATTCGAACCCGTGTATACGGCTTTGCAGGCCGCTGCCTCGCCTCTCGGCCAACCCACCGAGCGCCAACACCTGGTTGGCATCCGACCTACGAGCGGACGACGGGATTCGAACCCGCGACCCTCACCTTGGCAAGGTGATGCTCTACCACTGAGCCACGTCCGCATGTCCGGGCGATTGCCCTGACCAGAGATAGACCTTAGCGGACTTTCGCGCGCGAATCCAAATCGGCGGGCCCGCCCCGAGCCCGTGCCGCGAACCGTTCCCGCATGCCGCCTGGCAGCGCCCCGGCGGGCGCGCCAGTAGCGTGGTCCCCGTGAAGTGGGAGGACGATCCGCGACGGGCCGGCAGCGCCGCGTTCCGCGGCGTCCGGGCCTCCGAGCCGGTCGAGCACGTCGATCTCGCGACCCAGGGCACGCGTGTCGCAGGCGGAGGATTCTGGGTAGTAGTCGCCACCTTCGAGGGACGCCTCGACGCGTGGCGGATGGCGGCGGTCACCCGCGATACGCACGATGCGGTGCCGGAGCCCGCCCCCGGGCGCGAGTGGCAGGGACCGGCCCGCGACGAGTGGGCCACGTCCCTGGACCGGGCGGCCTACATGGCGGGCGTGGACCGCATCCGCGGTGACATCCGCGACGGCGAGGTCTACCAGGTCAATCTGTGCCGCATGCTCGAGGCGCCCCTGCCCGCGCCCGGGCCGGGGCCGGACGCAGTGGCCCTCGCGCATCGTCTCGCCACCGGCAACCCGGCGCGTTACGCGTCGCGGATCGTCATCCCGCGTACGGACGCTTGGCCCGGCGCGTGGGTGGTCTCAGCATCCCCCGAGCTCTACCTGGGCGTCGACGGCTCCACGGTGCGCTCGAGCCCCATCAAAGGCACCGCGGCGCCCGGCACCGCCATGCTGCCCAAGGACGAGGCCGAGAACGTGATGATCACGGACCTGATCCGCAACGACGTCTCGCACGTGGCCCGCCCGGGGTCCGTTTCCGTGCCGGAGTTCCTCGCCGAGCATGCGCACCCCGGCCTGATCCACCTCCAATCGACCGTCGAAGCGACGCTCGCGCCCGACTTCGACTGGACGCCGGCGCTGTGGCCCGCGTTGCTCGACGGCACCTTCCCGCCGGGCTCGGTCTCGGGCGCGCCCAAGTCCTCGGCGCTGCGGATCATCGCCCGCGAGGAGCCCGTCGCGCGCGGCGCGTACTGCGGCGGCATCGGCTGGATCGACGCGGATGCGCGTCGCGCGGAGCTGGCCGTGGGCATCCGCACCTTCACGTGGCGCCCTGAGCAGGGAGGACGGCTGTCCTTCGGCACCGGGGCGGGCATCACGTGGGGGTCCGTGCCTGCGGGCGAGTGGGAGGAGACGGAACTCAAGGCTCGTAGGTTGATCGGCCTCGCGTCGACCGTCAGAATGACCTCATGACAACGCTGGTGTGGGCGGGGGGCCTGCGCGCCGAGGACGAGCCCATCGTCACCGCCCAGGACCACGGCTTGACCGTCGGTGACGGCGTCTTCGAGACCATGGAGGTGGTGAGGGGCCGCGTCTTCGCGCTCGCCCGCCACCTCAAGCGGCTCGAATACTCGGCCACGCGCATGGGCATGACCCCCGTGGACCCCGAGGAGGTGCGGGAGGCCGTGGGCGAGGTGCTCGCGGCCGGCTCAGGGCTGACCCGAGTGCGCATCACCCTCACCTCCGGCCCCGGCCCCATGAGCAGCGCGAGGGGTGGCGGCACCCCCACCTTGGTGGTGGTGGCGAACGACTCGCCCGCGCTCACGTCCTGCCGGGCGGTCCGCGTTCCGTGGCGACGCAACGAGCGGTCGCCGCTGGCCGGCGTCAAGAGCACGTCCTACGGCGAGAACGTGGTGATGATGGAGTTCGCCCGGTCCAAGGGCGCCGACGAGGCCCTGATGGCGAACACCCACGGCCACCTGTGCGAGGGCACCGCCAGCAACGTCCTCATCGAACGCGGCGGCGAGATCGTCACGCCGCCCCTTGCCTCCGGTTGCCTGCCCGGAATCACGCGTGGGCTGGCCCTCGAGTGGGGCGCGGCGGCGGGGATCCCTTTGCGGGTCGCTGCGCCGGGGGAGTTGGAGATGGGGGTGCTCGACGAGGTTGTCGCCGGCGACGCCTTCGCGGCCGTCACCTCCTCGACGCGGCGCGTCCAGACTGTGAAGGCGCTCGACGGGACGATGCTCGAGCCGGGTCCGCTGCTGACCCGCCTGGCTCAGGTGTTCGACGAGCGAGCCGCGGTCGACAACGACCCTGCGCCGAGGCGCGACAGATAGCCGCTATAGTGGTCCCCGCACCTCAGGGGCGATTGGCGCAGGGGTAGCGCGCTTCCTTCACACGGAAGAGGTCACTGGTTCGATCCCAGTATCGCCCACCATCGATCAGGGCCGTCCGGCATCCGGGCGGCCCTTCGTGGTTCCTGGGTGCATCGCATTACTCCTGGTAGGCAGTCGATCTCGTGGGATCACGGAATGGGCGACCGGCGCTGCCCCGTTGCCCAGAGTGCAGATCAACGACCGATCAGCCTGAGGAGGCAGTCATGGACATGAAGGACCTCGAGAACAAGGCCAAGGACGTCCTGCCGGACGACGACACCGCCAAGAAGGCGGGCGAGGCCATCCGCGAGCACACGCCCGACGGCGCCGACGTCACCGTCGCGAAGGCCGAGCAGTGGGTCAAGGACCACAACCAGGACTGACGCCGCGTTCCCGGCGCCCGCCACCCCCCAGGGGCGGCGGGCGCCGCCGTGCCTGGGGGCGCTCCCTTGCCGTCGCATCGTCCCGTCGCTACCGTCCGGGTAGGCCTACGAAGGGACATCCGGCGATGACCGAGCAGCGTGCGCCCGACCCCCGCGTGGCGCGCAGCGTTCGGGAAGAGCTCGACGAGTTCCAGCGCATCGAGTACCGGCCCGAGTACCGTGTGGACCTCGAGCGCATCCGCTTCTCGCCGTACTTCTCCCGGCTCTCCGCCGTCACCCAGGTGATCTCCCAGTCCGGGGCCGGTCTCGCGGTCCACAACCGTCTCACCCACTCGGTCAAGGTGACGGCGGTGGCGCGCGCTATCGCGGTGTCCCTGACCGGCGACTGGGGCGAGCGCGGTGCGTTGGTGCGGGACCTGGGCGGATGCGACCCCGTGGTGGTCCAGGCCGCGGCGAGCGCCCACGACCTGGGCCACCCGCCGTTCGGGCACCTGGGCGAGCAGACGCTCGACCGGATGGCGCGCGAGCGGTTCGGCCTCGCGGAGGGCTTCGAGGGCAACGCGCAGACGTTCCGCATCCTCACGCGCCTCGACGAGTACGACCGCGCGGGTTCCGGGCTCAACCTCACCGCTGCGGTGCGCGCGGCGGTGCTCAAGTACCCGTGGATGCGAGCGGAGGGCGAGGGCCGTCCGGGCGGCCCGCAGACCCCCCGTGGCCTGGCACCCGCGCGGCCCGGCGAGGGCGCCTACAAGTTCTCGGCGTACACGCTCGACGGGGTGGACCTCGCCGAGGCGCGCGCCGCGTACCCGGCGATCGAGCCGCTCCAGCAGACGGTCGAATGCTCGGTGATGGACATCGCCGACGACATCGCGTACTCGCTGCACGACCTTGACGACTTCTACCGCGCAGACCTGCTCAACCAGGCCGCAGTGTCGGCCGAGTTCCGCACGTGGATCCGGGACCGCGCGGCGCTCGCTGCCGCGCCCACCGGCGACCTGCTGCGTGCGCGTCGCACCGCCGGACACGGGCTCGAGCTCCTGCGCCGACGCCTCGTGGAGAAGGACCCGTGGATCGCAGGGGACGATGCGTTCGGCGAGTCCGTGGCCAGGGTCGCCGACGAGGTGGTGGACGGCCTGCTGTCCGTGCCGTACGACGGCTCGCTCGCGGCCGATCGCGGGCTCACCATGTTCATGTCCGGCTGGATCGCTCGGCTTCAGCACTCGGTGCTCGTGACCCGCGACCCGCACGTGCGCTCCGGCCACGTGAGCCTCGACGCGGCCGCCTGGCACGATGTGGCGGTGCTCAAGTTCCTGCAGGAGCGCTTCGTGCTGCACCGCCCCGACCTGGCGGTGTACCAGCGTGGTCAGGCGAGCGTCATCGAGCGCCTGGTCACCAGCTTCGCCGCGTGGCTCGACGACGACGACGATGTCCGGCGAGCGCCGCGCCGGCTGCTCGACCTGGTGGAGATCGCCGCCGAGGACTACCTGCTGGTGAGGGAGCGCGCGCCCGAGACCCTGCCCACCAGCGATGCCGCAGCGCTACGGCGCTATGCAACGGGGCGCGGCATCATCGACTACGTGGCCTCGCTCACCGACACGCAGGCCATGGAGGTGGCGAACCTCATCTCGGGTGCGTCCGAGCGGCTGTGGAACGGCGGCCAGGGGCTCTGAGCCCCACCCTCGCCGGTCCGCCACGGTACCCGCGGGGCACCCCCGGGTCGGTAGCATCGTGCCTGTCACCCACCACCCGAGGAGAACACCGGTGCCCAGTCACATTGCGACCATCGACGGCGTCGAGCGAGAGCTCGAGCCGGGCACGACGGGCGCGGACCTCTTCGGCGACCGGCGCGACGTGGTGGTGATGCGCGTGGAGGGCGCCCTGTGGGACCTCGCCCGCGAGATCCCGGCCGGAGGCGTGGTCGAGTCGGTGCTCGTGTCCGAGCCCGACGGCCTCATGGTGCTGCGCCACTCGACCGCCCACGTGCTGGCACAGGCGGTGCAGCAGCTGAACCCGGACGCGAGGCTCGGCGTCGGACCGCCCATCGAGAACGGGTTCTACTACGACTTCGACGTCGCCGAGCCCTTCACCCCGGAGGACCTGAGGTCGCTCGAGAAGGCGATGCAGCGCATCGTCAAGGAGGGCCAGGCGTTCCAGCGCCGCGACGTCACGCGCGCGGAGGCGCTCGCCGAGCTCGGCCACGAGCCGTACAAGTGCGAGCTCCTCAGCCATGACACCGCCGGAGTGGGCGGTGAACAGGCAGAGGGTGCGTCGGTCGAGATCGGCGACGGGGACATCACCATCTACGACAACGTGCGCCGCGGCGGAGAGGTCGCGTGGAAGGACCTCTGCCGCGGCCCCCATGTGCCGAGCACCCGCATGCTCGCGAATGGCTGGTCGCTGATGCGCTCCGCGGCCGCGTACTGGAAGGGCTCCGAGAAGAACCCCCAGCTGCAGCGCGTCTACGGAACCGCGTGGCCCTCGAAGGAGGAGCTCACGGCATACAAGGAGCGCCTCGCCGAGGCGGAGAGGCGCGACCACCGCCGCCTGGGAGCGGAGATGGACCTGTTCTCCTTCCCCGACGAGATCGGCTCCGGGCTCGCCGTGTTCCACCC
>JAHECE010000055.1:0-389 GCA_024641895.1 Actinomycetales bacterium | reverse complement strand
CGCAGCTGTTCCAGACCTCGGGCCACCTCGATTGGTACGCGGACGGCATGTACCCGCCCATGCACATGGACGAGGAGCGCGATGCCGCGGGCAACATCACCAAGCAGGGCCAGGACTACTACCTGAAGCCCATGAACTGCCCCATGCACAACCTCATCTTCGCCTCGCGCGGGCGCTCCTACCGCGAGCTCCCGCTGCGGATGTTCGAGTTCGGCACGGTGTACCGGAACGAGAAGTCGGGCGTGGTGCACGGCCTCACCCGGGCGCGCGGCTTCACCCAGGACGACGCCCACATCTACTGCACCCGCGAGCAGATGAAGGACGAGCTCACCCGCACTCTCGAGTTCGTGCTGGGGCTGCTCAAGGACTACGGCCTCGAGGACTTCTTC
>JAHECE010000268.1 GCA_024641895.1 Actinomycetales bacterium | reverse complement strand
CGCCGCTCGGTCGAGCCGTTCCGAGGTCGCCTCGCCTCGCGCCACCGTTCGTCCGGCCGCTCGCCCCGCTGGGCGCGACGCCCGGGCGGAGCACGCCGGCACCACCCAGATCCTCGCCGCGCAGCGGCGCAACGTGAACGCCAGGCGAGGCGCGGCGCAGAACAGCGGGCAGGCGACCCATGCGCGGGCCGGCGGTGCTCCCGCCATGGCGATCCCGGCGGTTCACGCTGCCGGGGCCACCCCGTCGAGGAGTTCCTCCCGGGACGCGGGCACGGAGATCATCCCGCGGGTCAACGTCGCCGAGATCTCGGGCCACGGGGTGGAAGCGCTCCGGTCGAGCGGCGAGCACTCAGCCCTTCAGCCCCGAGAGACCGAGTCCGCCCGTAGCGCGGACGGCCCGGTCGACGGGAGCGCCCAGGACGTTGCTGCCGTGCTCGCTGCGGGTGCCGCCGCTGCCCCGGCTGCTGGGGACGGCGACGCCGTCCGGGCGCCGTCGCCGTCGACCCGGTCGTGGACTCCGGTGCCCGTCCCCGTGCCGACGTACACGCTCAAGCCTGCCGCGCCGCGCGGGAACCCGCCGGAGCTGTCGGCGGCCGAGGGTGGGCCGACGCCTGTCGAAGCGGCCCTGACCACGGAGGCGTCGGGTGCGACGGCGCACCCGGGTGCGCAGACCACCGGCCCTGAGGCAGCGGTGTCCAAGCCCGTGGCTCGGACCGACCAGGACGCGGCCGCCGAGGCGGTCCAGGTGCCCGCGCAGGAACTCGCTGAGGCGGCAGCGGCGAGCAGCCTCGACCTCGATGCGGTGCTCAGCCGGCGTCGCGCGTCGGGCGAGTAGCTCCCGCCCGTAGGCCCGGGGCGTGCGCGGTAGCCCGTGCCCGCGGTGATAGTCTTTGTGCCGCTTCAAGGGGCTCTGGCCGCTAGGGGCTGTGGCGCAATTGGTAGCGCACCTCGGTCGCATCGAGGGGGTTAGGGGTTCGAGTCCCCTCAGCTCCACCCGCACCGAAGGGGCCGACCCGACAGGGTCGGCCCCTTCGGTCGTTCTCGGGATAGGCCACCCATGCCGTGACCCGAATGCGACCGCCTCCCTAGCCTTGGCCCCCGAGCCCGCGTCGCCCACCCGCTTCGCCCACCCGCGTCGCCCACCCGCTTCGCGAGCCCGCGTCGCCCACCCGCTTCGCGAGCCCGCGTCGCCCACCCGCGGCTACGCTGGTCAGGAGAGCCCCGGCGACGCCGCCGGGTGGACGGGAGAGGCGATGAGCGCCCGCCGCGACCGCTACCGGCAGGTCATCGAGACGCTGACCCGGCACGGCCTCGGCTTCCTGGTCGGAACTCCGCACCCCTTCTCTCGCCTGCCCAGTGATGTCGGGTCCGCGACGACCCATGCGTTCCGGCTCCACACCCGGCCGGAGCACGTCCGCCTCGCTCTCGAGGAGCTCGGAGCCACCTTCATCAAGCTCGGGCAGATCGTGTCCACCCGCGCCGACCTCCTTCCGCCGGCGTACACGGCGGAGCTCGCCAAGCTCCAGGAGGCGGCGTCACCGGTGCCTGCCGAAGCCGTGCGGGCAGCGATCGCCGACGAGCTGGGCCGCGACGTCGACGACGTCTACGAGGAGTTCGACGACTCCCCGCTCGCCAGTGCCTCCATCGGGCAGGCGCACGCAGCCCGCTTCCGCGGCGTGGACGTCGTCGTCAAGGTGCGTCGGCCGGGCGTCGTCGAGCAGGTAGCGCTCGACCTCGACATCTTGCGCAACCTTGCCGCCATGGCGAGCCGGACGTGGGAGGCGGCCAAGGACTACGACGTCGTGGGCCTCGTCGAGGAGTTCAGCGACACGTTGCGCGCCGAGCTCGACTACCTGCGTGAGGCCGAGAACATCGACCGATTCGTTGCGGCGTACGCGACCGACCCCCGCGTGCACATCCCCGTCGTGGTCCGGGAGGCGACGACGTCCCGCGTGCTCACCCTCGAACGGCTGTGGGGCATCAGGATCGACGACGTCGCAGGCCTCGACGGCGCCGGAATCGACCGGCGCGCCCTCGCCGTGAACGCCAGCAGTGTGCTGCTCGAGATGGCGCTCGACGACGGCTTCTTCCACGCGGACCCGCACCCGGGCAACTTCATGGTCGAGCCGGACGGCTGCATCGGACTCATCGACTTCGGCATGGTGGGGCACCTCGACGACCAGCTGCGCGAGAGGCTCGTCCGCTTCGCGGTCGCGGTCTCCCGGCGTGACGCAGACCTGGCGACCTCGGCCCTCCTGTCCATCTGCGGCACGTCGTGGACGCCGGACCGAGAGGCGCTCACCGCATCCCTCGCGCACATGCTCGCCCGCTACCCCCAACGCCGACTGGGTGAGATGCCCACCGCCCGAATCGTGCTGGAGTTCGCTGGGCTGCTGCGTACCCATCGCCTGCACCTGCCGCTCCAGCTCTCGTTGCTCCTCAAGGCGGTCGTGATGGCAGACGGGCTCGGCAAGCGGCTCGATCCCGACTTCGACCTGCTCGGGATGCTGCGCCCGTTCGTGCGCCGGATGGTCCTGCGTAGCCTTGGTCCGTCCGCGATGCTGCGACGGCTGACGAGCGTGCTGCAGGAGGCCGTGGAGCTCGGCCTGGACGCGCCGGACATCATCCGCCGGGTGGTGTCGGTTCTCGAGCGGGGTGGGTTCGACGTGCACCTGCGGGCCGCCGAGCTCGATCCGCTCGTGGCACGCGCCGAGCGGATCGGCAACCGGATCGTCGCCGGTGCGATCATCTCGGCGTTCATCAGCGGCATGGCCAAGATCGTCGCGGGCGACCCCCGGCTCGGGTCGTGGGAACGGCCCATGATCGCGGCCGGGTTCGGCTCGCTCGGGGCGCTGGGGGGCTACCTGGCGGTGACCGGCCGGCACCGGCGGCTCAACCGGCTCTGAGATGACCTGAGCTGGTCGACGGCCGGACTGCCTCCGGCGGGGTCCGCGTCTCACCGCCGGTGCGGGACGTGCTCCCGGGACGTTGCGATCGTGCGGACGGTGTCCTTCGGCGGGAAACGTGACCGGGGCCGGGCAGAGTGACCCCTGCCTTAGGGGAGCCTGTCCTGGCTAGAACTTCGTACCCGATTCAGGTTGACTCGAGGCATGGCCAGGGCCGTGGACTTCGGGAGGCGCTACCCCGCACTGGCGGCGGCGCTGCTTGTCGGTCTGATCGGTCTCGCCATGGCCGTCGGAGGGCTGGCGACGCCGGCCAGGCTCCTGGTCAGTGGGTTCGCGCTCGCGATTGCCCTGTACGAGGGGACCGGCATGGTCCGCAACCTCCTGCGCGGGCAGCCAGGGGTCGACGTCCTCGCGGTCGCCGCCATCCTGGCCACCGTCGTGGTCGGCGAGTACTGGGCCAGCATGGTCATCGTCATCATG
>JAHECE010000267.1 GCA_024641895.1 Actinomycetales bacterium | reverse complement strand
CGATCGAGACGACACCGCGGATCCTCGTCCCCGGCTCGCCGTCGCTCTCCTCGTCCCCGCCGATCGGGTCTCCCGCAAGCACGTCGTCGATGACAGCGACGGGGGTCACGGCGAGACCCAGCTGGGTCTGAACAGCCTGGAACGCCCGCGCCAGCGCGAAGGCGGTCGCATAGCGAGACCCCGGTGCCTTAGCCATCGCCGTCGCGAGGACTCGCTCGAGCTCCTCAGGCACGTCTGGACGGCCCGTCCTCGGCAGCTGGTTGCGCTCGATCCGGTCGATGAGGTCGGCGGTGCCCTTGGCACCCCCGGGTACCTCGAACGGGGACCGCCCCGCCAGCAGGGAGTACACCGTCGCTCCCAGCGCCCAGACATCCGTCGCGACGCCGCTCACGGGCGGGTCCAGGAAGGACTCGGGCGGCGACCATGGGATCGACATGCCCTCGGCCTGCGATTGCGCACCCTCCAAGGTCGCGGAGATCCCGAAGTCGGTCAGCTGCGGGGTGCCGTACTCGGTGACGAGGATGTTCGCGGGCTTGATGTCCCGGTGCAGGATGCCGGCGCGGTGGGCGGTCTCCACGGCCCCGGCGATCTGGATGCCGATCCGCAGGGCGTCGGCGACACTCGAGCGCTCGCGGCGGAACTGCACGCCGAGGCTGGGCTTCGGGCAGTGCTCCATCGCCAGGTAGGGACGGCCGTCCGTGGCGATTCCAGCCTCGTAGATCGTCACGATCGACGGGTGCGACGAAAGCTGAGCCATGAGGTCGGCCTCGCCGTCGAACTGGCGGACCCCGTCGCTGTTGAGCATGGCGCCGAGGAGAACCTTGACGGCAACCCGCCTGCGCGGACGCTGCTGCTCATACAGGAAGACGTCGGAGAATCCACCTGAACCCAGGAGTCTGACGTGCGTATACCCGGGGATGATCGGCGGCGCCGAAGGCGGCCTGCGAGGGCTCACGGGAGGTCCTCGAACGTCAGGGTGGCGCCGTCACCGAGGTCGACGACATCCCCCGACACGACGATCTGCGCGTCGTTCGGATCCAGGCGCCGAGGCCCTTGGCCCGGACGCAGCAGCATCGTGCCGTTGCTCGAGCCGAGGTCCGCCACGAGCACGTGCCACTCCTCGAGCCGCACCGCGAGGTGCGTCTTCGAGATCTCGCCGTTCGGGCTCGGAACCGACTCGAGGCGCGGGACGTCCGACCCGGCGAACCGGTTGCCGGTGGGCTTCCGCCCGAGCACGATGGGGCTGTCGAGCTCGATGACCGGGCCCGTCGACAGCCGGATCCGCCCGAGGGACGGCCTCGAGACGCGAACGGCGTCGCCGGTGAGCCCCGCAGCGCAGGTCCGGCACTGCACCGCCTGCGGGCTGTTGGCGTGACCTGCGGCGCAGACGCGCGCCAGCACGGTGGGCCCCACAAGGGCGCCGCTCGGCGCGTTCGGAACCGCCCCGCCCGTGTGCCCGCGACGGCCCTTGATCGCCTCCAGCTCGGCGCTCATGATCGTCTCGCCGTCGTGGTCGTCCGCGTACGGGTCCCCGAACCCGGGGACGTCCGAGATCATCCCGCCGGGCCTTCCCGCCGCGACCGGAACGAAGTCGTCCTCCGCGCGGGGCAGGGGCGCAGGACCCGCCGGTGGAGCCTCGGGCGGTGTGTCCCCAGAAGTACCTGTGCCCCCTGCTGCCACTTCCGCCTCGTCGTCGTCGGACCCTCGGATAGCGGCATCCTCCACACGCCGGAAGACGGTCGGCCCATAGAGATGGTCGTAGCCGCCGTCGTCCACCGGCTCCGACATGGTCTCCTCGAGACGTGGTGGCCGTGCCGGCGCGGGCGCGGGCCTCCTGGGCCGGGCGGGAACAGAATCCTGAGAAGAGTCGGCCGCGGCGGAGCCCGGCTCGGGAGACGCCGACACAGGCGACTCGCCGGCCTCTCGGGGTTCGACCGGTTCGCCGAGCCTCTCGCTAGGGACCGCGGACGTCGCCGCGGCGGGCCCTGCCACTGCACTGACCGCCACGTTCTCGGTCACCGCGGGCCCGACGACCGCCTCGGGCTCGAGTGCCGGCTCGGAGGCAGGCGCCGCCGTCTGAGCAACGTCGGCGTCCTCCACGAGCCGGAGCCGGACGCTGCGCGCGAGCACGACGCCGGACTCCAGGGGCAGGTCGCAGTCCGGGGCTGAAGCGGATTGCTCACCCGACGGGACCTTGCCGTCCGCGACGACATCGACCACGACGGCGTCGCTCACCAGGCGTTCGTTCCACATGGTCGCCGACCCGCTGGACACGTCCACGGGGCCGGCCGGCGTGAGCGCGCGGACGACTGCGGGCCCACGAACGGCAACGTGGACGCCGTCGGCGCTCCTCGCCACGACGGCGAAGCCGGGGATCGCGGGCAGGTTCGCCGCGAACTGCGCAATGAGGCCCTGCAGCACCTCGGCGACGCCGCCCCCCGCGCGCAGCGCGAGCCAGACGGCCTCGCGCGCCTCGCGCGGCGCGCCGCCGTCGAGGACGGCGACCGCAGACTCACCCACGACCACGTACTGCTCTCCCGTGGCATACCGGACGTCCACGTCAGACCTCCCCCATCTCGCGGACTGGTGCCCTGGGCACCGTGTCGTCGCCGTCGTCGGCCTCCTCGGCGCGGGGAGCCGTGCTGTCCTCGTCACCACCGGGGAGGCTGCGCACGTCCACGACCAGTGCCGTCACGTTGTCGTGCCCGCCGGCCTCGAGCGCGGCGTCGAGCAGCCGCTGCGCGGCCGCCTGGGGCTGCGGCTCGGCGAGGAGGATCTCGGCGATCCGCGCATCGGGCACCTCACCGGTAAGCCCGTCGGAGCACACGAGGACCCGGTCGTGCTCACCGATCGGGAGCAGCCAGAAGTCGGCGTCGAGATCCACCCCCGCTCCGAGGGCCCGGGTCACCACGTGCCGCCGCGGGTGGTGCGCCGCCTCTTCGGCACTGAGCTGCCCGGCGTCGAGCATCTCCTGGACCTCGGAGTGGTCGATGCTGATCTGCTCGAGACGGCCCTCGCTCAGCCGGTACGTGCGCGAGTCACCGATGTTCAGCACCAACCAGTACGGCACCCCACCCTGCTCGGACACCACGACGCCGGTCACCGTCGTGCCTGCGTTGCGCCCCGGCCGGGTCCGGATCGCCCGGACGCGTGTCTGGGCCTCGCCGAGGCTCGCCTGGACGTCCCGCGCGGTGACTCCGGGGATGCCGACCAGGCTCCGGAGCGCGGCCACGGCCTCGGCGCTCGCACGCTCACCGGCCTCGTGGCCCCCCATCCCGTCGGCGACGGCGAATACCGGGTACTCGGCGAGGTAGCTGTCCTCGTTCAACCTGCGCACTGCTCCCGTGTCGGACACCGCGCCCCAGTCGGTCGTGACCGATTCGGACGTCGTGGGCCCGCCGC
>JAHECE010000266.1 GCA_024641895.1 Actinomycetales bacterium | reverse complement strand
CGACCCGCTCGACGTCTACCGGGTCCTCTGGACGATCAACCCCAGCCCGTACATGTACTACGTGCGCCTCGCCGACTCCGCCGGCGCCGAGTTCTCCGTCGTCGGCTCCAGCCCGGAGACTTTGGTAAAGGTGGTCGACGGCGCGGTCACGACGTTCCCCATCGCCGGTTCCCGGCCGCGCGGCGCCACGCCGGCGGCGGACCGCGTGCTCGCCGAGGAGCTGCTTGCCGATCCCAAGGAGCGGGCCGAGCACCTCATGCTCGTCGACCTCTCGCGCAACGATCTGGCCAAGGTGTGCCGCCCGGACAGCGTCGAGCTCGTCGAGTTCATGGTGGTCAAGCGGTACAGCCACATCATGCACATCACGTCGACCGTGGTCGGTGCTCTCCGGGCGGGGGCGACGGCGCTGCAGACCCTCGTCGCGACGTTCCCCGCAGGCACGCTGAGCGGGGCGCCGAAGCCTCGGGCCATCGAGCTCATCGACGCGCTCGAACCGGCCCGGCGAGGGATCTACGGCGGCACGGTCGGGTACTTCGACTTCGCCGGGAACATGGACATGGCGATCGCGATCCGCACGGCGGTCGTCCGGGGCGGCGTGGCCACCGTGCAGGCCGGTGCCGGGCTCGTCGCAGACTCCGTGCCCGAGCGGGAGTACCTCGAGTCGCGGGACAAGGCCGCGGCGGCAGTGCGGGCTGTCCAGGTGGCCGCGCGGCTGCGGACGGCGGGCGGGCGAGCGCGCAAGTGAGTTCGGCGGTGGGTGCAAGGGTGAGTCGGCGCACGGCCGTGCTGTCCGTCGCCGCGCTCGGCGCGGCGCTCCTCGGCGTCGGCGCGGCGCCGTGGCTCCGCATCCCCGTCTCGACCGCGATCTCGGACGATGTCGCTGTCGTCGTGGGCTCCGACGCCGTCCCGGCGGTGCGGGCCGCCGGGCTGGTCCTCCTCGCGGCGGGCCTGGCCCTGGCGCTCGCCGGTCGCGTGGCCAGGGTCGCGGCAGCCGTGGCGATCGCCGTCGTCGGGCTGCTGCTCGTCCTCGGCGTCGCAGGCTTCCTCGCCGACCCGGGGCCGGCGGCGGTCGCGGCCGTGGCCGAGGTCACGGGTGTCCGGCCTGCCGGCGTTGCTCCTACCCTCACCGGTTGGCCGGTCGTCGCGCTCGTCCTCGGCGCCGCCGCCTCGGCGGCCGGTCTCGTGGTGCTTGTCGCGGCCCGGCGGTGGTCCACCGGGGCGTCACGCTACGACCGGGAGGTGGCTGAGGTTCGAGGCGGCGAAGATGCAGGTCAGGGTGCAGGTGCGAGCGATCCGACGCGGTGGCCGGACCCGATGGCCGACTGGGACGCGCTGAGCCGCGGCGAGGATCCCTCCTGAGGGGCGGCGGATCTCGGGTCGGGTCGCATCCCGACCGGTGAGACGCGCCGTGGCCGGCGGCCGGTGTGCCGTACCGCCCGACGCGCCGGTTCCCCTCGGTCGCTCGGGGTGCGGAGGGCGTCCGGTTCGCTAGTGTGCGAGCAGGTGTCGTTGCAGCACCGGCACGATGAGACACAGCAGACCAGCGGCAGCAAGGGAGGGCCTGATGGCCAAGCTCACGAGGATCAACCCGTCGGGCACGCACGTCACGTTCGACCTGCCGCCGGGCCCGCCGCCCGCGAACCATGGCAAGACCTCGGCGGCGTGGATCACTGTCCTGATCGTGACCCTCGGTGGCCTCGCCGCGACGATCGGCATGATCTTCGGCTCCGTCGTCGTCGCCCTGGCCGGCGGGGCAGTCCTCGTCCTCGGACTCGTCGTCGGCCGGGTCATGCGCGCGATGGGCCTCGGCCAGCCCGGCACGACGACACCACAGAACCCCCACAGCACGCCCTCACCGCGCAGCTAGGGCGCGGCCGAGGTTCCGCGACGTCGCTCCAGGAGTCCGATGAGCTACTCCAACCAACCGCCGTACAGCGCACCACCGCCACCGCCACCGCCGTACGGTGGACAGGGCGGAGCCGGCTACGGCCAGCCGCCCGCGAACGGCCTGGTCTGGGCGATCCTGACCACCGTGTTCTGTTGCCAGCCTCTCGGCATCGTCTCGATCGTCTTCGCGGCCCAGGTGAACTCCAAGTGGGCGATCGGCGATGCGCAGGGCGCCTACGAGTCGGCGCGCAAGGCGAAGATGTTCGCGATCTGGGCCGCTGTCTCCGGCTTCGTCGTCCTCGCGGGCGTTGGCGTCCTCGGCGTCCTCGGGATCGTGCCCCTCACCGTCTCCGGCTTCGACTTCACCACCTACTGAGCCGGCGCCGAACCCTCGAAGGGAGTGCGGGATGAGTGTCGTGCGGGTCAGCGCCGGCGCACCACCGCGCGTGCGCAGCCTGAGCCGGCGGGTGGCCGGCCCCGCCTTCATCGCCGCGAGCGCCCTCGGTGGCGCCGCGGTGCTGGGCACGTGGTCGCCGCACACGCCGGGCATCTACCCGGTCTGCCCGTCGCTGGCGCTGACCGGCCTCTACTGCCCGGGCTGCGGCTCGATGCGTGCCGTGAGCGACCTGTGGAACAACGACCTGGCGGGCGCGTGGTCGATGAACCCGCTCTTGGTCCTCGCGCTGCCCGTCCTCGTCGGCTACTGGTTCGCCTGGCTCCATCGCCAGGTGACCGGGCGTCCCCGGCGGTACGTGTCGCCGGCCTGGGTGCCGAACGCGCTGCTGGTCGTCGTCCTCGCCTACTGGGTGCTGCGCAACGTCCCGTTCCTCGAGCCCTACCTGGCGCCTTAGCGCCGCCGACGGAAGGTCACGGGTCCGGGACCACCGCCCGACGCGTTTACGATGGCGGTCGTCGTCGAGCCGGAGGGACGTCCAGTGACCGTTCTGGAAGAGATCGTCGCGGGGGTCCGTGAGGACCTCGCCCGCCGCGAAGCCGCTTTGCCGCTGGCCGCCGTCAAGGAGCGGGCGCTCGCCCAGCCCGCGGCCCGGGGTGCCGTCGATGCCCTCAAGGTCGCGGACGCCGTCACCGTCATCGCCGAGGTGAAGCGGTCGAGTCCCAGCAAGGGCGCTCTGGCGGACATCGCCGACCCGGCCGGCCTGGCCCGGGACTACGAGGAGGGTGGTGCGCGCGCTATCAGCGTGCTCACCGAGGAGCGCCGCTTCGGCGGCAGTCTGGGCGACCTCGCCGACGTCCGCGCTGCCGTTGACGTGCCCGTCCTGCGCAAGGACTTCGTCGTGACGCCCTACCAGGTGTGGGAGGCGCGAGCCTACGGCGCCGACCTCGTGCTCCTCATCGTGGCCGCGCTCGAGCAGAGCGTGCTGACCTCGCTCGTCGAGCGCGTGCACTCCCTCGGCATGACCGCCCTGGTCGAGGTGCACGACGTCGACGAGGCACACCGCGCGATCGACGCCGGAGCGCGCATCGTCGTCGTCAACGCCCGCAACCTGCACACGCTCG
>JAHECE010000265.1 GCA_024641895.1 Actinomycetales bacterium | reverse complement strand
TGTGGGTGGACGCTGAGCAGACGATCCCGTCGTGGTGGAGCACCTTGCTGCTCGCGGGTGCCGGCCTGGGGCAGTTCGTGATCGCTGCCGCCGCGCGCACCGCCAGGCCCAAGGTCATGGTCGCCGGCCTGACCATCGGCGCGATCCTCACCGCGATGTCGCTCGACGAGTCGGCGAGCGTGCACGAGAAGCTCGACCAGATCGTCTCGCCGAGCGACGCCGGTGGCGCCGCGAGCCTCGGCATCTTCGCCGACAGCGAGGCTTTCGACTGGCTCCTGCTCGGGATCCCGATCGCCATCGTCGTCATCGTGCTCGTCGTCCTCGCCGCCCGCCGGCTGCCTCGTGGCGTCGGTCGCTTCGTCGTCGTCGGACTCGCGTTGTTCTTCACCGGGGCGGTGGGCTTCGAGGTCGTCGGCGGCGAGACGTTCGCCTCGCTCATGAGCGCCGGGGCCGCGGGCGACTACCGCAACCCCGTCTACGCGACCGTGACGCACATCGAGGAGCTCCTCGAGCTGATCGGCGTCGCCTTCCTCGCGGTCGCGCCCCTGCGAGTCATCGGCTACGGCTCGGCTCGCGGAGCGATGCACCTCTCAGTGCGCTACACCGACGAGGACCCGGCCGAGGCAGACGCCGACCGGACCTGAGGCGGTGGCCTGGCCGCCGTCACCGCGACCGCCGTCACGCCGCCTCGTCGGTGCGGCGGCGGTCGCGCTCCTCCTGCTCTCGCTCGTGCTCGTGCTCGTCCTGCCCGGCGACCCCCCTGAGCAGCCGCGGGTGTTTGCGCATTACTTCCCGACGTTTCCGGTGTCTTTCGACAACCTGGACCCAGCCGTTGACTACTACGCGGTGGAGTACCTTGCCCCGGACGGTGAGAGCGGTAAGCACCTGGCGTATGGGGGGTGGCTGCGGGACCGGCCGCTGACTCGGGCGCCGCTGGCCGGTGACTGGCGCGCGACGGACATGCGTGCTGAGGTCAACGCGGCCGCTGATGCGGGCATCGACGGCTTCTTCGTGGACGTGCTCTACCTCTCGGGCGGGTACTGGGACCGGGTCGTGGCGTTGATGAACGCGGCGCACGACTCAGGCCGCGGTGTGGTCGTCGTGCCACAGCTGGACATGAACTCCCGCGCGGGGCAGGCCACGATCGCTGAGGTCGCAGCCGCGGTGGCGCAGCTGGCGGCGATGCCGGCGGCCTACCGGCTGGACTCCGGTGCGATGGTGCTCTCGGCGTTCCGGGCCGAGGTGCACCCGCCGTCGTGGTGGGTGGAGCTGATGGACGTCCTGCGCACGCAGTACGGGGTGGCGACGGTCTTCGCGCCGACGCTGCTGGACGCGGGGGCCAACCTGAGCGCGTTCGCCCCGATCAGCTGGGCCGTGGGCGAGTGGGGCACCCACAGCCCGGGCGCTGCGTTGGCCAGGACCGACTACGCCGCGAAGGCCCACGCGCTGGGCACCCGGTGGGTCGCACCGGTGAACGTGCAGAGCGAGCGCCCGTACGCGTACAAGTACTGGGAGGCCGGCAACCTGAGCCAGCTGCGCGCGTCGTGGTCACGGGCGATCGGCGACGGCGCTGACATGGTCCTGATGGTCACCTGGAACGACTACTCCGAGGGGTCCGCGTTCGCGCCGTCGGTGGGTCACGGGTACGCGCTGCTGCAGGCCAACGCCTACTACGCCGAGGCCTTCCGCACCGGCGCCGAGCCGGCCGTGACCCAGGACCTGCTCGTGGTGTCCCACCGGTCCCAGGCCCACGACACCATCCCGCTGCTCGAGCAGGGGCTGATGGCCCTGGGCTCGGCCTCGACCGATCCCGCCCGCGACAACGTGGAGATCCAGGCGTTCCTGACCGCCCCGGCGACCTTGACCCTGAAGGTCGGGACGGGCACGTACACCTTCAGCGCCCCGGCGGGCGTGAGCGTGCACACCGCACCGCTGCGCCCGGGACGCGTCAGCGCGACCGCGACCCGCGGGGGCACCACCATCGCGACCGTGACCTCGCCCTACGAGATCACCACCACACCACCGGTCCAAGACCTCCAATACCACGCCACCAGCAGCAAACCCCAGCCCTGACGCCAAGGCGGCACAAGCCGGCGCCTCCCCATCCCGGCGCCAGGGACCCGGCCCGCGCTCACCCCACCCCCGCGGGCCGGGTCCATCACCGTCGCGACCGAGGAGTCGGCCCGGAGGCGCGGGCCTACTCGTAGGCGTGCGTGTACCCGCCGAGCTCGCGGGGTCCGACCTTGTTGAGCACGAGTCCGAGGACGTGTGCGTCGACGGCCTCGAGCGCGTCGAGGGCGGCGCGCACGTCGCCCTTGTGGATCCGGTCGGTCCCGACCACGACGAGGGTGCCGTCGGCGCGCTTGGACAGGACCACGGCGTCGGTCACCGGAAGCAACGGCGGGCTGTCGAGCAGGACGAGGTCGTACTCCCGCTCGAGCTGCGCGAGCAGCTCGGCCATCGCGGGCGAGCCGAGCAGCTCGCTCGGGTTCGGCGGCACCGGGCCTGAGGTGAGCACGTCGACGGATCCGGACCAGTTCTGCACGACGTCCCCGACCGACGCCTGCCCGATGAGCACGCTGGTCAGGCCGGCGGCGCCCTCCAACCCGGTCACCTCGGCCAGCGACGGCCGGCGCAGGTCGGCGTCGATGAGCACCACGCGAGCCCCGGCATCGGCCAGCGCCACGGCCAGGTTGAGCACGGTCGTCGTCTTGCCCTCGGCGGGGATGGACGACGTGACCAGGATCGAGCGCAGGCCGCCCGCATTGTCCACGAACTGGAGGTTGGTGCGCAGCCGCCGGATCGACTCAGCCCGTTGGCTGCGCGGCGCCTCGTGCATCACGACCGGCAAGTTGGCGGCTTCGGGGTCGAAGACGATCGAGCCGAGCAGCGGGGTTTCCGCGAACTGCTCGAGGTCCTTGCCCGAGCGGATCTTCGTGTCCAGGGTGCCCCGCAGCACCGCCACGCCCACACCGAGCGCCAGGCCTACCAGGAGCCCGAGGGTGAGGTTCAGCCGCACGTTGGGCGACGACGGCTCCTCGGCCGCCTCCGCGGGGCTCAGCGTGGTCGCCAGGACCGCCTGCGCACCGTCTGAACGCTCCGGGTACAGCGTCCCGACCACGGTCGAGAGCTCCGCGCCGACGGCGTTCGCGATCAGGGCCGCCTGGTCCGGGTCCTCGTCCACGACGGTGATCTCGAGGATCACCGTATTGATGGGCACGCTCGCCCGAATGCTTCCCTCGAGCTCTTGCGCGCTCACGCCGAGGCCGAGCCGTTGAGCGACGCTGTCCAGCACGATCGGGGAGGTCGCGACCTGGGCGTACGAGCTCATCTGCTTCTCGGTGAAGGACGAGCCCTGCGCCAGATCAGTGACCGACTCCCCCCGCGGCACGGCGAAGAAGAGCCGCGTGCTCG
>JAHECE010000264.1 GCA_024641895.1 Actinomycetales bacterium | reverse complement strand
ACGCACAGTTCTGGCGCCAGCGTCGCACGGATGACCGGCGGGAATGTGTGGAAGCGGGAGGTATCGGGGTGCGGGATGGACATGGGTCACGGCCCTACCGGCGGCCCGGACGCCGAGGGCGGGCCGAGGCGCACCCGGCCCGGGCACCTGTACGGGGGCCGGCGGCGACGGCGGGTGGGCTGTGCCGCCGAGCGGCGCCGCCTGATCCTCTACGGGATATGCGCCACGCTCCTCGGTAGGCGTTCGTCGGGCCAGCCTCGCCGGCGGCGACGGCGTGTGCGCCGGCCGACTCTCACGGCAGAAGGATTTCGCGGCTCGTCGCGCGCACGGGAGAACGCACGTCCGAATGTGCAGCAATTGCATTCATTAGGCACGTCGGGCGCGCATTCTCACAGAATCTGGCGATAATGGACCACGTGGAGCACTTGCTGAGACGACGGCCGCGCGAGTCCGCGATCAGCCTTGATTTCGACGATGACCCGAGCGGGCTCGACTACTCCGCCACGCCCGACCGTCAAGATGCCGCCACCGCCCCGCCCACCCTCTCGTCGCAATGGCGCAGCGTGCTGGTCGCCCCCGCCGACAGCTCGCTGACGGCACCGACTGGGGGACCGCTCCAGGTCCAGCGTGACCGCAGACGACCGGCTGCCGAGGCGCCGACGGCGCGAATGGCCTGCTCGAATCGGGTCGGCGGTGCGGCTACGGGGCCCGGGGCAGCCTCGGCCAAGATCGGGGTGGCGCGTCTCGTCCGAGTGCGGGCCGAGGATCGATCGTGGCTGATCGCGGCTGCGGGGGAGGAGAGGACGGCCGACCGCCTCGACCGCCTCGCCGTGGTCGATCCGCGTTGGCGCTTCCTGCACGCTATCCGTCGTGGCGGCCGGGTGCCCGACGTCGACCACCTAGCCATCGGGCCCGGAGGCGTGTTCGTCATCACGAGCAGGTACCACCCGCGCGCGACCGTCTGGGTGCGCGGCAACGTCCTCGTTGTCGACGGCGAGAGCTTGCCCCACGTCCGCGCCGCCCGTCACGTTGCGCACCAGGCCGCGGCTGCCCTCAGCGCCGCGGCTTGCGACGACGTGTCCGTGGCTGCCCTCGTCGCGCTGGTGGACGCGCGCGAGCTGACCGTGGCGAGCGCGCCCCCGGACGTGAGCGTGCTGCACCAGCGAGCGCTCGTGCGCTGGCTGCTGCGGCAGCCGGAGACCCTGGACGGCGCAACCGTCGACCGACTCGACGAGATCGCCCGGAGACCGTCGATCTGGGGGAGAGCTCAGTCCTGGCGGTAACTGGGCTCAGCTTCAGCCCGTGGTCAGCGTGAGAGCATAAGAATTGCCGTGATGATGGCCCCGAGGCTGCCGAGCGGCACTGCCGCGAGAGTTGCGAGCAGTGCGACGAGGGTGATGCGGATGTCATCCTTGAGGTAGGGAGCCTGAACGGTACCGCCGGCCATGAGACGAGCGGTTCGTTGAGCCGCCTCCACCCGCGGGAGGAAGCGGGCGGTCCGGAGGGTGCTCTCCGCCATCGCCGCCGAGAACGTCTCGAGCTCCTCGTCGAGGGCGTCGCGCGCGGGGTCGTCCTGCCGCACGACGACGCCACGGTTGCCGGAGATGATCTCTCGCGCATCGAGGCCTTCGGTCTGGACCTGGAGTCGGTGCCGTCGTACGGCCAACGTCGCGACAGGAGCAGAGAGAACTCCCGCGAGGACGAGCGGAACCCACGCTGCCCCGCTGGCGCTCGTCAACCCGTAGGCGAGCCCGAGAGCGGCGAAGGCGCCGACGCTGACGCTCGCGAGGAGGAGCAGCGTGGCACCCGGGCGGCGTGCTAGCCGCACCAGGGCGGGGACCACCTGGTTGAGAACATCGCCGGTTGCGGACATGCCGCCAGGTTCGCACGTCGCGGAACCGCGTGCCGCATCTGCTCGCGAGGAGCGAACAGGCCGCAGGTCCTCGGTCGCCTGCCTGGGGCTACTTGCGGAGCGGGGCATCATCGTTGCGGAACGTTCGCGGGTCGTTGCGTTTTCCCCGGGGCGTGACTGGGCGGAGAATCGAGGCGACGGGACCCGTCCGTGGCGGGTGCGCGCCGATGTTCGGTTGCGGGGATCTCGCTGAGAGCAGGAGGCTGTGTTCAGTCGGCAGTGCCGCACAGTTGACCCGGGCCCGATCGGGTTGCCCGCCGATCCGGCGCGCCGGGCTTGCCGACCTGTCGCGATGGTCGCCGCATGCGTCGTCGTCCTCGCCTCGGTTGTCGTCGGCGGCCCGGCCGCCGCCAAGACGGGACCGCCGCCCGCAGTGCCACCTCATGCCGCCGCCTCTGCCGGAAGGATCCCACCGGGCAGCGCGCTGATGCCTGGTGCCGAGCCAGCACCTGCACTCGAACCCGACTCGAGTGCCGCCGAGCCCGAGCCGGTCGCCGTCGCCGAGCCGGTCGCCGTCGCCGAGCCCGACCCGCTCGCCGTCGCCGAGCCCGAGCCAGTCGCCGTCGCCGAGCCCGAGCCAGTGGCCTCTGTGTCGCCTGAGCCGGCCGTCGCCGAGCCCGAGCCCGAGCCCGAGCCAGCCGCCTCCGTGTCGGGCGGCGACGTCCCCGCGACGCGCGCCCCCTACCTCGGCTCGTCCCCGTCCCCGTCCTTACCGAACCGGACGACTGCGCCGCGTGCCGTAACGTCTGCGGTCACGCCCGCGCCGACCGTAGAGGCCTGGCAGGCCGCGGGCGCCGTCGTGTCCTCCGGCTGGGCGAACCCCGTGATGGGGAGGTTGACCTCAGCCTTCGGCGTGCGTACGCATCCGATCTTCGGCACCGTGGGGCTCCATACCGGGCAGGACATCGCCAACCGGTGTGGGACGCCTATCTACGCCGCGGCGGCCGGCACAGTCGTGTGGTCGGGCGGGCCACTCGCGGGCCGTACCGGAAACCAGCTGGTCGTGAATCATGGCGACGGCATCGTGACGCGTTACGGGCACGTGCTGAGCGGTTCGGTCCAGGTCGAGGTCGGGGACGTCGTAGCGGCAGGACAGGTGATCGCGGCCGTCGGTGGTGACGCGACCCTGGATCCGTTCGGAGCAGGCAACTCAACCGGCTGTCACGTCCATGTCGAGGTGAACGCGAACTACGGGCTCACTCCGCTCGACCCGGTCGCCTGGTTCGCCGCGCACGGCGTCGCGCTCGGCGCAGACGCGCCGGTACCGGCCCGAGTCCTGCCAGCAGCTCTTGCCGATGCCGACGCGATCACGGTGACCGCCACGGGGATCTCGCGCGTCGATGTCGGAGCGGAGGGCGACGTCCCCGGAGACGGCGTCGATGGCTACGCGGATGACCCGTTCGAGTGGATAAGCACCGTGTTCGAGGAGCGGCCCCCGGTTCCGGTGGTGCGCCGGTTCGGCTAGATGCTTCCAGCCGAGCGCCACGCCCCCATTCGCCACCCCCAATTGGCCACGGTGCGGAA
>JAHECE010000054.1 GCA_024641895.1 Actinomycetales bacterium | reverse complement strand
ATCGGCGAGGGCATCACCCTGCGAGTCGGCCGTTACGGGCCCTACCTGGAGGTCCCGGACAGCGAGGGCGGCGACCCCCGGCGCGCGAGCGTGCCCGACGACGTCGCGCCCGACGAGCTCACCCCCGCCAAGGCTCTGGAGCTCTTGGAGACCCAGGCCGACGGCGACCGCGAGCTCGGCGCCGACCCTGCGACCGGCCGCACGATCGTGGCGCGGGTAGGCCGCTACGGGCCGTACGTCACCGAGGTCATCGAGGAGGAGCCCGAGCCTGCTGCCCCGGCGGCGACCGAGGCGGGCGCCAAGGCCCCGGCGAAGAAGAGGGCAGCGGCGAAGGTGAAGCCGCGTACGGCGTCGCTGTTCAAGTCGATGCAGGTGGAGACGGTCGGCCTCGACGACGCTCTGCGGCTGATGTCGCTGCCGCGCGTCGTCGGCGTCGACCCGGAGTCGGGCACCGAGATCACCGCGCAGAACGGCCGGTACGGCCCCTACCTCAAGAAGGGCACCGACTCCCGGTCCCTGGCGAGTGAGGACCAGATCTTCGACGTCACGCTCGAGGAGGCGCTCGAGCTGTACGCCCAACCGAAGCGTGGGCGCGGGGCCGCCGCCGCCGCGCCGCTGCGCGAGCTCGGCGAGGACCCGGTCTCGAAGAAGCCGGTCGTCGTCAAGGACGGCCGGTTCGGGCCCTACGTGACCGACGGGACGACGAACGCGACGCTGCGCCGCGAGGACGCCGTCGAGACGATCACCCCGGAACGTGCGGCCGAGCTGCTGGCCGAGAAGCGCGCGAAGGCTCCCTCGTCGAGGGCGACGCGTTCCCCGGCGGCCAAGGGTGGCGCCAGGTCGGGCACCAAGACCGCTGCTGCCAAGTCGGGCGCCGCGAAGGCGGGATCCACGCGCTCGAAGGCCGCTACCAAGTCCTGACTGGGCGGGTACCTCCTGCCGGCGCGCACTGACCGAGACGTTCGGTCTCGCTGCCCGGTCGAGCGACGCCCCGCGCCGTCCCGGCGAGCCACACGTTCGGCCCCGTTCACGCGGTCTCAGGTGGTGCGCTTCGTGCCGCTCGATGCGCTGAGCGGGCCGGAACGTGTCGTTCGAGGTGCAGACGCCCCGGTGCAGGCCGGTGCAGTGCAGGCCGGTGCCGGCGGCCCAGACCGGCCCAGACCGGCCCAGTTCGCCCGTCGTCGTCCGGCGGCGTCGAACCGACGTCCCGTACCGTGGGCAGATGGCCCGGACCTCGGCGGTTGACCTCGACGTCGACGGGCGAGCCGTGCGAGTGAGCAGTGCGGACCGGGTGGTCTTCCCCGGCGTCGGCCCCGACGGGTTCACCAAGCTCGACGTCGTCGAGTACTTCCTCTCGGTCGGCCCCGGGATCTTCGCGGCCCTGCGGGACCGCCCGACGACGCTCGAGCGCTGGCCGAAGGGCGTGTTCGAAGGCGCTCGGCTGTCGACGCGGATGGACAGCTCGGGTGACGCCTTCTTCCAGAAGAGGGTGCCCAGGGGTGCGCCCGACTACGTCGAGACCGCGACCATCGCCTTCCCGAGCGGACGAACGGCGGACGAGGTCTGCCCGACGGAGCTCGCGGTCGTGATCTGGGCCGTGAACCTCGGGACCTTGACGTTTCACCCGTGGCCCGTGCGCTCGGCCGACGTCGAGTCGCCCGATCAGCTGCGGATCGACCTCGACCCTCAGCCCGGCACGGACTTCGACGACGCGGCCCGCGTTGCTCCCGAGGTACGAGCACTCCTGCACGAGCTCGGCATGGAGGGCTACCCCAAGACGTCAGGCGGTCGTGGCATCCACGTGTTCGTGCCGATCGAGCCGAACTGGGGTTTCGTGGGTGCTCGGCGGGCGACGATCGCGCTCGGCCGGGAGGTCGAGCGTCGGATGCCGGGCCTGGTGACGACCAAGTGGTGGAAGGAGGAGCGGGGCGCGAAGATCTTCGTCGACTACAACCAGATGGCCCGCGACCGCACCATTGCGTCCGCCTACTCGATCCGGCCCAACAAGCGCGCGACAGTTTCCGCGCCGCTTCGATGGGACGAGGTCGCCGGCGTGCACCCCGACGACTTCACGGTCTTGACGATGCCGGAGCGGTTCAGGACCGTCGGGGACCTCTTCGAGCCGGTCTCCGCCGGGGTCGGCCCTCGCTACTCCCTCGAGCCGTTGCTCGAGATGGCCGCCCGGGACGAACGGGACCACGGCCAGGGTGACCTGCCTTACCCGCCGGAGTACCCCAAGATGCCGGGCGAGCCGAAGCGGGTCCAACCGAGCCGAGAACGGGCTCCCACCAGCGAAAAGACTCCTAGCGACTAGCGTGGCGGGCGAGGGACGGCGAAGAGATTCCTGGAGGGGAGCGAAGGTCCCGCTGCTCAGTTGCGCGCGTGGGCAAGACGACGGTCGCCTCGCCCGTGGTCCCCCGCAGCGTCTTGCGTGACTCGCTCGTCGTGCTCGCGCCGGCGGGCGGTCTGACGGGGGGAGGGCTGAAATCGTGCGCAGGTCGGCGATAGGTTGCCTGGGTGACCCGCGATGCCGACCGCGACGAGGCCGTTCTCCGCGCCTATGAACCGGTGGTCCGGCTGACCCAGGGCGAGTACTTCGTGCCGGTCTCGGTCGAACGCTACGTCGCGCGGGCAGCGCTGTGGAGCGACTCCGTCGAGGGCGCCGTGCTGGAAGCCCCGTCGGGGACCCTGGACCTCGACTCGCTCGCCGCGCGCAGCCGCGTCAACCAGGGCTTCGGGCGTTCGTTGTCCGGGGTCGTCACCGGTCGCCAGACCCGGCGGTTCCGGCTCGGGACCTTGGAGCGACCCCCCCGGCTACGCGGCGGCGGCCGGCTCGCGGCGGTTGGGCTTCTGGCACGCGCCGTGGACGGGTTGAACCGTGCCTCGCTCGTCTTCAGGGGAAGTGTCCCGGGTGGGAGCGCGGCCCGTTCCTTCGCGCTGCAGCAGCAGTACCTGGCCCCTGAGCGACCCACGTACTACGGACGCGTCCTCCGTGACGGAGACTGGATCATCTGCCAGTACTGGTTCTTCTATGCGTTCAACAACTGGCGGTCGGCCTTCGGTGGGGTCAACGAGCACGAGGCCGACTGGGAGCAGGTGACGGTCTACCTCGACGGCGCGGGGGACTTCGACACCGATGGACTCCCCGTGCCTCGCTGGGTGGTGTTCTCCGCGCACGACGAGACCGGTGACGACCTTCGCCGGCGATGGGACGACCCTGACCTCACCGTGCTCCAGGGTCGCCGACCCGTCGTCTTCGCCGGCGCCGGCTCGCACTCGGGGGCCTATCTCCGGGGCGACTACCTCATCACGGTCCCCACGCCCACCCTTGGTGGTCTCGTGCGATTCCTGCGCGCACTGGGACGGTTCATCGCACCGTGGGCGCGGGATGAGCGTGACGGCGGGGTCGGGATTCCGTACATCGACTACGCCCGCGGGGACGGGCGCGCTGTGGGCGCCACCGACGACCCGTGGCACCCGGTGATCATCGATGACGAGACCCCGTGGGTGCGGGACTTCCGGGGGCTGTGGGGCCACGACACCCGTGACCGCCTCGGCGGTGAAAGGGGCCCGGCCGGCCCTCGGTATGAGCGCGACGGCAGCGTCCGGCAGTCGTGGGCGGACCCGATCGGCTGGGCCGGACTGGCGAAGGTGGCGCCCAACCAAGCCGCGGAGGCCGCCTTGCTGGCCGTTCGCAGCGAGCAGCTGGCAGCAAAGCTGGTCGCTCTCGACCAGGAGATCGACCGGGGTCGGCTCGACCTCGAGACGGCGGCGGCAGGTCTGGCCCCGGCGTCGCCCGAGGTGCGGGCGCTCGCCGACGAGGAGTCGCGGGTCCTCGACCTGCGGATGAGCGCCACTCAGCTGCGTGACGAGCGCGCGCGGATCAGCGACTCTCTCTCGGAGCCTCTCGCGCGTCCAGAACCGCACGAGCACCTCAGGCACCGACGCGTGCCGCTGACGACGGTCAGCGGGATCCGCAGCCGCCTGCTCGCCGGTTGGGCCGTGATCAGTACGCCGGTCATTCTCTTCGCCGCTGCGGCGGTCGTCTCGCCGACTGCAGGCCTGAGCGCGACGTCCGTCGCGGCGTTCTGGCTGGTGGTCCTCCTGGGCGTCGAGGGCATCGTCAGAGGACGGTTCCTCGCCGTTCTCGGTCGCGTGCTCTTCGTCGCGGCGCTGCTCATCGGCTGGCACTACCTGGTCCTCGACTGGCGGATCGTCCTCGCGTGGATCCTCATCGGAGCGTCGGCACTCCTCCTTCTCGTTAACCTCCGCGACTCCGTCAGGCGCTGAAGCGCGCCCCTGAGCCCGTTCGCTGAACGGGCTTGACGCAGGCCGCAGTCCGGGGGACGCGCGACAGCCGTGCCGTGCGCGGCGTGCCGTGCTCGGTGCTCGGTGCGAGGCGCGGGGATTGTCCGCGCGCGCGCCGGCCTGCGGGCGCCCTTGCCCTATTGAGGGCCTGCCGCCATTGCGGCATTCTGCAATTTCCTGCGGGCGACTGCGGATAGGTGCAGGTAATTGACGGATCCATTGCCAACAAAGCGCGCATTGAATAGCACTCCAAACCGGTAGCGTTGCCGATCGGGGGATCAACTAGGGGCGGAGGTGGGCGTGTCATGGACTTTCTTGTGCACGTCCTTGTGCAACTTGGCATCCTCATCGTGTCGATCTTCGGGTTGGTCGCGGGTATCTACCTCGTCATCCTGCTGTTCGTGCGCAAGAAGGAGCTCCCGGAGAGCATGCGGACGGACGAGGAGCGCTGAGATGTCCCCCGAGACCGTGGATGAGTACGTCATCAGCACTGATGCGACACGTCAGCGCGTCGCGTGGCTGCTCGGACGAGCCTGGCAGGCCTCCTTCCTGAGGGCTCGCCTCGGGCGCGTCGTCGACCTGGGCGGGCACGCCTATCGGCTGTCCTTCCTCGGCAACGCCCTGGTGGTCACGATCACGACCGAAGAGGGCAGCACCAGGCTCACGTCCACCGTCCAGCAGTCGCGGCCCGCGATCGTCTACATCCCGCACCTCTCGCGGCTCCTGCGAGTCGACGACGTGTCGACCGAGGTGCTCCGAGACGATCTCTGCCAGAGTTTGCGCGACTTCGGGCACCGCGTCACGGTGCAGGTGGACAAGGTCGAGGCGCCCGGTCTCGAACCATGATTCCGTGAGCATCGATGCCACTCGGAATGTCTATTCGTATCATTCATGACGACGGTGGGCCCGCACCGCGGTGGCGTTGACTCCTCTGTGAGGACCCCTCACCCTGGGCCGCAAGATCACCCGCGGGGGACCCGGGCGGTCCGGGCTCGTCACAGGGTGAGCGGAGGACGTCCCGCCCGCGGTCTGTGCACACGCGACCTAGAATCTGCTCCGGGTGTATCGGGAGGTCCCGCGGCAGGCGCCGTGCGCCCCGATCGGCTCGAGAGGTCGGTGCTCACGTGAAGATCGGCGTCCCCCGCGAGGTCAAGGCGGACGAGGACCGGGTCGCAGTCACGCCCGCCGGCGTCAACGAACTGATCCGCCACGGGCACGACGTCCTGGTGGAGTCACAGGCCGGAGCCGGTTCCGCGCTCGACGACGACGACTACGCCGCCGCCGGAGCCTCGATCAGCGGGACTGCCGCGGAAGTGTGGGCCCACGGCGATCTGATCCTCAAGGTCAAGGAACCCGTCCCGGGCGAGTACCCCCTCCTGCGGGACGGCCAGGTTCTCTTCACGTTCCTCCACCTCGCCGCGGACGGCCGGCTCACCCACGAGCTCTGCCGGCGCGGCGTCGTCGCTGTCGCGTACGAGACCGTCCAGCTCGCCGACGGGTCCCTGCCACTCCTCGCTCCGATGAGCCTCGTGGCGGGCAGGCTCGCGGCCCAGGTCGGAGCCCATCACCTCATGAGCCCGCAGGGCGGCCGGGGGGTCCTGCTCGGCGGCGTGCCCGGCGTGAAGCCGGCTGACGTCGTGATCCTCGGCGGTGGAGTGGTCGGGACCAACGCCGCAGCGATCGCCCTGGGCTTGCGCGCTCAGGTGACGGTGCTCAGCCTCGGGGCCGGTGAGCTGCGGCGCATCGACGACCTCTTTCAGGGACGCTGCCGGACGGTGGCCGCCAATGCTCACGAGATCGACGCCGCCGTCGTCGGGGCCGACCTCGTGATCGGCGCAGCACTGGTGCCTGGCGCCAAGGCGCCGCGCCTCGTGCGCAGCGGACAGATCGCCCGGATGAAGCCCGGCAGCGTCCTGGTGGACGTCTCGATCGACCAGGGCGGCTGTTTCGAGGACTCCCGACCGACGACCCACTCCGAGCCGACGTTCCGCGCCCACGACTCGATCTTCTACTGCGTGTCGAACATTCCGGGAGCTGTGCCACACACGAGCACGTACGCCCTGGCCAACGTCACGCTGCCCTATGCGCTGGCCCTCGCCGAGCAGGGGTGGCGGGACGCCATGGCGGCGGATCCCGCGCTGGCCCAGGGCCTCAACGTGGCCGAAGGGGCGGTTGTCAACGCGGCCGTTGCCGGGGCCCACGGCCTGCAGGCCCGGCGGCTCGTCGACGTCCTGGGCCTCCGAGGCTGAGCGGGGCCGCCTGGGGGGTTTCGTCACGAATGGCGTGTCGGACGCAGCAGGCCGGATCGCCCGCCGGGTGGCGGCCGAGCGACCGGCCCCTGCCCCGGCCGTGCCGCCCCGGCGCCCGCTACCGGGCGACCGGCAGCAGCGTCGAGAGGTCGTACTTCACCGGCTCCTCGAGCTGGGCGTAGGTGCACGACGCCGGGTCGCGGTCCTCGCGCCAGCGGCGGAACTGCGTGGTGTGGCGGAAGCGGGTGCCCTCCATGTGGTCGTAGGCCACCTCGACGACGCGCTCCGGGCGCAGCGGCACGAACGACAGGTCTTTACCGGCGCTCCACCGCGAGACGGCGCCCGGCCGGCGCTGACCCCCGCCCGAGCCCGACGCGCCAGACCCGGGCCCACCGTCGGCCTCCTGCCAGGCCGCCCACGGATGGTCCTCGGCGCCGGTCTCGAGAGAAGCCAGCTCCTCGACGAGGGCCGCGCGCCGAGCCATCGGGAACGAGGCCGCGACGCCCACCGACTGCAGCGTTCCCGCCTCGTCGTACAGGCCGAGCAGGAGCGAGCCGAGCAAGGGTGCCTCGGGGGTGGAGCTCGCGTGCAGCCGATATCCGGCCAGGACGCAGTCGGCCGTGCGCTCGTGCTTGACCTTGATCATGGTGCGGGCGCCCGGCGCGTAGACGCCGTCGAGCGCCTTGGCGACGATCCCGTCCAGGCCGGCGCCCTCGAAGAGGTCGAACCACTCCGCTGCGACGGCGGTGTCCTGGGTCGCGGGAGTCGTGAAGACCCCGGGGCCGGCGAGCCCGAGGCTCAGCAGCCTCTCGCGCCGCGAGGCGTGCGGCTCGCTCCGGAGGTCCTGGTCGTCGAGGGCGAGGACGTCGAAGACCACCAGCGCAGCGGGCGTCTCTGCGGCCAGCCTGCGGACCCGGGAGTCCGCGGGATGGATGCGCTGCTGAAGGGCCTCGAAGTCGAGCCGGCCATCGCGGGCGAGAATGATCTCGCCGTCCAGGACGCAACGCACCGGCGTCTCGGCCAGGACCGCGCCGACCACCTCGGGGAAGTATCGGGTGATGGGCTTGAGGTTGCGGCTGGCCAGCTCCACCTCGTCGCCGTCCCGGAACACGATGCAGCGGAAGCCGTCCCACTTCGGCTCGTAGGACAGGCCGCCGCGCACGCTCGACGACGCGGGAACCCCCGTGACGGCGCGGGCGAGCATCGGTGCGACGGGCGGCATCACGGGGAGGTCCACATCGGTGATGCTGTCACCCCGCACGGCGGGCGGCGAGCACCTAGCCTGGCTGGATGACAGTCGAGGACCCGCGATCTGCTCCGCCGCTGCGCTGGGGAATCCTCGGCCCAGGCCGGATCGCGCACCGCTTCGTCCGGGAGTCGCTCGCCCACACGGCCCAGCTCGTCACCGCCGTCGGGTCTCGTAGCGAAGCCCGCGCCGGTGCGTTTGCCCACGAGTTCGGCATCGAGGCCGCTCATGGCGACTACGAGTCGCTGGTCTCCGACCCCGACGTCGACGTCGTCTACATCGCGACCCCGCACAGCGAGCACAAGGCGAACGCGCTGCTTGCGATCGCCGCAGGCAAGCACGTGCTCGTCGAGAAGCCGATCACGCGCAACGCTGCCGAGGCGCGCGAGGTGTTCGACGCCGCTCGCGAGGCCGGCGTCTTCGCCATGGAGGCGATGTGGTCGAGCTTCCTGCCGCACATCCGCGAGCTCAAGGCAGCGGTAGGGCGCGGTGAGATCGGCGAGGTCGTCGGTGTGGCCGCGGACCATGGGCAGATGCTCAACTTCGGCCCCACGCACCGGCTCCTGAACCCGGAGCTGGCCGGTGGCGCGCTTCTCGACCTGGGCGTGTACCCGATCTCGTTCGCGCACACGATCCTCGGCCGGCCGGACCACATCACCGCAGTCGGAGAGCTCACCGCGACCGCGGTCGACGGGCACGCGACGATCGCCCTCGGCTACGACTCGGGCGCCTATGCCGTGCTGGACACGACGCTCTGGGCGGCGACTCCGTGCGTGGCGTGGATCGCGGGTGAGAGTGGTCGGATCCTGGTCGACCGAACCTTCTATGCGCCGACGTCCTTCGAGATCAACCGGCTCGACGGGACCTCGTGGTCCTACGACGGGCGGGTGCCGGGTGGCTTCCAGTATCAGATCGCCGAGGTCGCGCGGCGGGTGGCCGCCAAGGAGACGGAGTCGCCGCTGCGCACCGCCCAGGACACCCTCGATGTCATGGAGATCATGGACGAGGCGCGCGCCCAGCTCGGAGTCGTCTACCCCGGTGAGTAGTGCCCGGGGCCTCAGGGCTGCCGGCCCAGAACCTCGGGGTGCGGGTGCGGACCCTCGGGGTGCGGGTGCGGCCCACAGGCGTCAGAGCGGGTGCCCGGCACTGTCGTGGCCCGCGGCTAGGGTGAGCGGGTGAGCCACTCCGACGTCCCTGGAGCCGCGGCGGCCGGCGACCGCGGAGCGCACCCGGCGTGGCCCGGCCTGTTCGTCTCGTTCGAGGGTGGCGACGGCGCGGGCAAGTCGACACAACTCGTCCGGGCCGCGGCGTGGATCGCCTCGGTCACGTCTCGCGAGGTGGTCCGCACCCGAGAGCCCGGCGGAACGGCTCTTGGTCAGGTGTTGCGCACGCTCGTGCTGCACGGCGAGGACCTCGACCCGCGCACCGAGGCGTTGATCTACGCCGCGGATCGCGCCCAGCACGTCGCCGAGGTGATCCGGCCGGCGCTGCGGCGCGGCGCCGTCGTGCTCACCGACCGCTACCTCGACTCCTCGGTCGCCTATCAGGCCGGCGGTCGCGAGCTCGGAGCCGACGACGTGGAGCGGCTCTCCTTCTGGGCCACGGACGGCCTGCTCCCGCAGCTCACGGTGCTGCTCGACGTCAGCCCCGGTCGCGGCCTGGCCCGGCTGTCCGACGCTCCGGACCGGCTCGAGCGTGCCGGTGACGTGTTCCACCTGCGGACCCGCCAGGCCTTCCTCGACCGGGCCGCCGCCGACCCCGGTCGCTGGCTCGTGCTGGACGCGTCGCGCTCGCGGGAGGAGCTGACCGAGCAGATCGTGGCCCGGCTCGTACCCCTGCTCGCAGCGTTGCCACCGGCGGGCTCGACCCTGGATCCGCAGGCGGTGCGCCCACGGAGCGTCCGCGGCGAGGCCGAGGGTGCCCGCGTGGTCAGCACGCCGGCCGAGGCCATGCACCCCGAGAACGCGGCGCCGCCCCGGGACGAGGGCGCGTGGTGAGCGTCTGGGGCGACGTCGTCGGGCAGCACGCCGCGGTGGCGACGTTGGCCGAGGCCGCGACGAACCCGGCTTCGATGACGCACGCCTGGCTCATCACGGGCCCGCCCGGCTCCGGTCGGTCGGTTGCGGCGCGGGCCTTCGCGGCGGCTCTGCAGTGCCGCGCGGCTGCGGCCGGTCGCTCGAACGCGCCGGGCTGCGGTGACTGCCGCGACTGCACCACTGCGCTCGCCGGGACGCACGCCGACGTCACGGTGGTGGCCACCGAGAAGGTGACCATCAGCATCGACGAGGCCCGCGCGCTCGTCTCTCTCGCTCAGCGGTCGCCGTCGGGTGGCCGGTGGCGCGTGATCATCGTCGAGGACGCAGACCGGATGGTGGAGCGCACCTCGAACGTCCTCCTCAAGGCCATCGAGGAGCCGCCGCCGCGCACGGTGTGGCTCCTCTGCGCGCCGAGCCCGCAGGACGTCGTGGTCACGATCCGCTCGCGGTGCCGCCCTGTCGGGCTGCGCGTGCCGCCCGCGACTGACGTGGCCGACCTGCTCGTCCGGCGGCACGGCGTCGACCCGGCCGCCGCTCTCGAGGCGGCCCGTGCCGCTCAGTCCCACATCGGCATGGCCCGGCGGCTCGCGATGGACGAGGACGCGCGGGGCCGACGCGCCCGGGTTCTCGCCGTGGCCCGCTCGGTGCGGGGCGTCGGCGACGCGGTGCTCGCCGCCGGAGAGCTCGTCGAGGTCTCCTCCGCGGAGTCCAAGGCTGCGACGCAGGAGCGGGATGCCGCTGAGAAGGCCGCTCTCCTGCACACCCTCGGCGCCGAGGGAGCCGGGACGTTGCCGCCCGCCCTGCGCGCCCAGGTCCGCCAGCTCGAAGAGGACCAGAAGCGACGCGCGACGCGCGCCCAGCGCGACGACCTCGACCGGGCGATGACCGATCTGCTGTCCCTCTATCGGGACGTGCTGGTGGTCCAGCTCGGCGCTGACGTCGAGCTGGTCAACGGCGCCCTGGCCGAGGACGTGCGCGCGCTCGCGGCCGACTCGACCCCCGAGCAGACCATCCGCCGCATGGACGCGATCGGCGAGGCCCGCACGCGCCTCGCAGGCAACGTCGCGCCGCTGCTCGCCGTGGAGGCCATGGTGGTGGCGCTGCGTCCTCAGGGCTGAGCCGGCTCCGACGCCTCCTCCCGCCGCGGCGGACGCGACGCCGGTTCTCGCAGGTGACGTAGGTATCGTGGCCCGGTGCCCGCTCGCCTCTCGCGCGTCCTCGCTTCCGTCGTCGCGCTGCTCCTGCTGCTCAGCGCCTGTGCCTGGACCAGAGGTGACTCCGGCCTTGCGCCCTCGGCAGGCTCGGACGACACGCCCGTGGAGACGGGAGCGAACGAGCGCGGGGAGCTGTCCAAGGACCTGGTGCCCTTCTACAAGCAGCCCGTCGAGTGGCGCAGCTGCGCGGAGTTCGAGTGCGCGGAGGTCCAGGTGCCTCTGGACTATGACGACCCGGGTGCCGCCCGCATCACCCTCGCGGTGAAGCGGTTGGCGGCCGCGAACCCGGCAGGCCGCGTCGGCTCGCTCCTGGTCAACCCGGGCGGGCCGGGCGTATCGGGTATCGATCTGGTGGAGGCGGTCCCGGAGGTCTTCAGCCGGGAGCTGCTCGACGGCTTCGACGTCGTGGGCTTCGACCCGCGCGGCGTCGGGGAGTCGACGCCGATCGAGTGCCTGGGATCGGCCGAGCTCGACGAGCTCCGCGCGGTCGACTACGACACCCAGACGGTGACCGGGCTGGAGAGCCTGCGGGCCGACGCGCGCCGGAGCGCCCAGGCATGCGAGGCCAACAGCGGCGACCTGCTGCCGTACCTCGACACGGTGAGCGCGGCGCGCGACATGGACATCTTGAGGGAGCTCCTCGGCGACTCGAAGCTGTACTACCTCGGATACTCCTACGGCTCGTTGCTCGGCGCGACCTACGCCGACCTGTTCCCGGACCGGGTGGGTCGGCTCGTGCTCGACGGAGCTGTCGACCCGACGCTCAGCTATGACGAGCTCGGCTACGGGCAGGCCGCAGGGTTCGAGGCCGCGCTGCGCTCCTACGTCGCGGACTGCCTCGACGGTCGGGACTGTCCGCTGCGCGGCTCCGTCGACGACGGCGTGGCGCAGATCCAGCGGTTCCTGGCGCTGCTGGTCGGGTCGCCGCTCCCGACGTCGAGCGACCGGGACCTGACGCAGTCGCTGGCCTTGAGCGGCGCGCTGCTCACGCTCTACGACGACCGGTTCTGGCCCATCCTGACCGAGGCGCTCACCGCGGCGATGAATGACAGGGACGGTTCCCTGCTGCTCTACCTGGCCGACTACTCGGCCGACCGCGAGGATGACGGCAGCTACAGCTCCAACTCCTGGTTCGCGAACACGGCGGTGAACTGCCTCGATCTTCCGGTCGACGCGAGCCCGGCCGCGATGGACGCCGCGGCAGCACGGCTGAGCGAGCTGTCCCCGACGTTCGGCCCGTTCCTCGCCTACGGGGAGATCCTCTGCGACGAGTGGCCGGTCGCGGCGACGGGTGACGCCCGACCGTTGCGGGCCGAGGGTTCCGCGCCGATCCTCGTGATCGGTACGACGCGCGACCCCGCCACGCCGTACGCCTGGGCGGAGGGACTGGCCGGTCAGCTCGAGTCGGGCATCCTCATCAGCTACGACGGCGAGGGGCACACCGCCTACGGGCGATCGAACGACTGCATCGAGGGCGCGGTCGACGGGTACCTGCTCCGCGGCGAGCTGCCGGCAGACGGGCTCTTCTGCTGAGTCGTCCCTACCGGCGGCGTTCGGTGGCTTCGCCGGGGCCACCTCACCGTCGACCGGTGAACCTCGCGGACGCAAAGGCCCTCGGCCGCCTGTCGGTACCTCGTGGCGGAGCGCGCCTTCGACTGGCGCCAATGCCCGTTGCGGCCCGGGGGTTCAGGCCGGCGACGCCCTCGGCGCGTTCGGCCGGGCGAGGGTGCGCGTTGGTCAAGCCCGTGGGTGGCCGGTACAGTTGCGCGCGCTGTCCGGCCGCGTGAGCGACCGGCTGGCCGCCTTAGCTCAGTCGGCAGAGCGTCTCACTCGTAATGAGAAGGTCGTGGGTTCGATTCCCACAGGCGGCTCCGTGCTGATCTGGGGCAACGCCAAGGTG
>JAHECE010000263.1 GCA_024641895.1 Actinomycetales bacterium | reverse complement strand
CCGTGCACCGAGAAGGGCAGGTAACCCGGAACGCCGTGCTCCGTGACTGCGACGCCGAGATCGCGCAGCGCGCGGATCACCGGGGCCATCGGGCGCTCGCGCGCGCGGGGGTCGCCGTCGAGCAGCGTGTCTCCGTGGGCGAGGGCCGCTACCGGGGGCATGAACCGCATGACCGTTCCCGCGAGGCCGCAGTCGATGCGCGCCGGTCCGCGCAGCGGGCCGGGGATGACCAAGAGATCAGCGCCGTCCTCGACCGGGTGGCCGTGCGCGTCGGTCGCGACGATGCGGGTGCCCAGGGCCCTGAGCGCGCCGACCATGAGCGCCGAGTCGCGCGAGTGCAACGGTGAGTGCAGGTGGGTCGGTGCGTCGGCGAGCGCGGCAAGGAGCAGGAAGCGGTTGGTGAGCGACTTCGACCCCGGGACGGGCACGACCGCGTCGAGGGGGCTGTTGCTCGTAGGTGCGGGCCAGGGATCGGGCACTGGCCCCGGCGAAGGTGGGGGCGCGGTCATGGGCGAGAGGCTAGCCGCGCCGGCGACCGCGTCCCCGGCGTCGTCGTCCGACGTGGCCGGTGCGCCCCTGCCTGCACGCCGGTGGCTACGCGCCGAGCTTGGCCGAGGCGGCAGCAGCGGCGGCCTTGGCCTCCCGGGCGGCGCGGATACGCCAGCCGAGAGAAGGCTTGCCGGCCGTGTCGGCGCCGGCAATGAGGAGGCCGCCGAGGAGGCCTGCGCCTCGCAAGGCGCCCTCGATGTACTCGCGGCGTTCGACCTTGCCGCGGGCCGCCCACAGCGGATACGTCATGGCGGTGTCCTTCGCCGCGATCGCGGCCAGGGTCAAGGCTGCGACGCGGGGCGCTCGGCCTGTCGCGAGTGCGAGTGCTGCGACCAGGGTCACGGCGCCCGAGATCCGGACGAGGAGCTTGGGGTCGTCCGGCAGCCCCAGGGCCTCCGTCGCCTTGCGCACCTGAGGTCGGAAGCGTTCGAGCTTCTGGGTGTGGGCCTCCGGGCGCCGGACGGCGTCGAGGCCTCCTACGACGAAGACGGAGGCCAGGAGCGGGCGGGCGAAGCGGCGCAGCACGGTCATGGTCCATTGCTACCGCACGTCGAGGCGTTCGCGCGAGTGACCGAGGCTGCGAGATTGGCGTGGCGTGCAGGAATAGGACTCCCGCGCGCCACGGTTGTGACCAGTGTGACCTCCCTGCTCGCTCCGCCGCCCGCAGTGCCCCGCGTCGCGGGCGCACTAGGCTCGTGGTTGATGAGCGACGAGACAGCGCAGCCCACAGGCTCGGGCGACGTCGGTGCGACCTCCGGCTCGCCGGCACGGCGCGGGCGCGGCAGCACGGTGCGGACGAGCCGTCCGGCGGCCGACGCCCAGGCCGAGACCGACGACGCCCTGGCCGGCGCGGACGCAGCCGGGACCGAGACCGCCGTCGACCTGGCGAACGAGACCGACCAGGAGCGCGCGCGGCGCTTCGAGACCGACGCGCTTCCATACCTCGACCAGCTCTACTCAGCGGCCCTGCGGATGACCCGCAATCCCGCGGACGCCGAGGACCTCGTCCAGGAGACCTTTACGAAGGCGTTCGGGGCTTTCCACCAGTATCGGCCGGGCACCAACCTCAAGGCCTGGCTCTACCGGATCCTCACCAACTCCTTCATCAACACCTACCGGAAGCGGCAGCGCGAGCCCTTGCGCTCTGACGCCGAGGAGATCGAGGACTGGCAGATCCACCGTGCCGCCTCGCACACGTCGGCCGGCCTGCGCTCCGCGGAGACGGACGCCCTGGACCGGTTGCCTGCCTCGGAGATCCGGGACGCGCTGGCCCAGCTGCCGGAGGACTTCCGGCTCGCGGTCTACCTCGCCGACGTCGAGGGATTCGCCTACAAGGAGATCGCCGAGATCATGGGTACGCCGATCGGAACCGTGATGTCGCGCCTGCACAGGGGACGGCGTGCCTTGCGCGAGCTGTTGGTCGACCACGCCCGTTCGCTCGGGATGCGGGTAGGTGAGGACCGATGAGGGCTGCCGGGCCGGGCGCGGGGCCGCACCCGGGTGACTGGGAGGTGCCGGGCGCGCGCGACGGCTGCGGGTGCGAGGAGGCGATCGACCGCCTCTTCGAGTATCTCGACTCGGAGATGCCGGAGTCGGACACGGCGCGGGTCTCCGCTCACCTCGCGGCCTGCCACGGCTGCGAGGACGCCGCCGGCGCGGAGCGGCACGTCCGCGAGCTGCTGCGGCGCAGCTGTCTCGAGTCCGCCCCGGAGACGCTGCGGGTACGGGTGGTTGCCCAGCTGATGGTGCGCCAGGTGCGCGGCGGGGCCGTTGCGGACTAGGTCGACCGGTCGCGCTCGAGAGGCAGCCAGGCGAGCACGTCCTGGATCGTGGCGTCCCAGTAGCCCCACTCATGGTCGCCCGGACCGAGGCTCGTCGTCACCGGTACGTTCGCGGCCCCGGCCGCATCGATGAAGGTGCGGTTGTACCCGATCAGCGTGTCCTGGGTGCCGCAGGCCAGGTAGAGCTCGGGCAGCGGGGTCGAGGCCGAGGCCCCCTCCGAGAGCAGCCACAGCAGGTCGTCGGGTGTCCCCGCGAGGTCTCGGTCCCCGAAGACCGTCTCCAGCACGCCGGAGCTGTCGAGGGCCTCGGGGTCGCGCCGGAGGGCGGCGATGTCGAGCACGCCCGAGAGGCTGGCGGCCGCGGCGAAGCGTTCGGGCTGGTTCAGCGCCCACTTGAAGGCGCCGTACCCACCCATGGAGAGCCCCGCGACGAACGTCTCCTCGCGCCGGTCAGAGACCGGGAAGAAGGAGCTCGCGATCTCGGGGAGCTCCTCCGAGATGAACGTCCAGTAGCGGCCGCCGTGCACCTCGTCGGCGTAGAAGCTGCGATGGACCTGCGGCATCACGACTGCGAGGCCGAGATCGGCGACGTAGCGCTCGATCGACGTGCGCCGCACCCACGTCGAGTCGTCGTCGCTCAGCCCGTGCAGCAGGTACAGCGTGGGGTGCCGACCCGACTCCGTCACGACACCGCGCATGCCGATCTGGGCCTTCGTCGCCTGCGGCAGGATCACCGTCATGGACGTGCTCAGCTCGAGGGCGTCGGAGAAGAACTCGCAACGGATCAGGGCCACGGGGCTTCCTCAGGTAGGCGGGCGGGTCAGGCGTTGGGACGCTTGCCGTGGTTCGCGCCGCCCTTCTTGCGGGTCTTGCGCTTGTTCGAGCGCTTGCTCATGGTCATCACCTCGCTGTGGTGCTCGTGCGGATCGGAGAACGCGCGACATCGTCCCACAGGGCTCACCTCGGGTGAATCCGCCCGCCGTCGTGGACGGCGCGCTGGCGCCGTTGTGGGTGGAACGGCTTACCCTGGCCCGGCCATGACATCCCTGTTCGACGACCTTCCCCTCCCCGGCGGCTTCGGCGGCGCCGCCGGCGCGCCACCGCCCCCGGCGCCGGAGGGACC
>JAHECE010000053.1:6046-12970 GCA_024641895.1 Actinomycetales bacterium | reverse complement strand
CGACGACGAGGACATGCCCGACCGTGTGACCGACGAGACCGAGGGTGAGAGCACGTGAGCCGGATCCTGCTGGTCGAGGACGAAGAGTCCTACCGTGAGCCACTGACGTACCAGCTGTCCCGGGACGGTTTCGAGGTCGTCGCGGTCGAGGACGGCCGTGCTGCACTCGTGGCGTTCGACCGCGGTGGGATCGACCTCGTCCTCCTGGACCTCATGCTGCCCGGCCTGCCGGGCACGGAGGTCTGCCGCGAGCTGCGCCGTCGGGGGTCCGTCCCGGTCATCATGCTCACGGCCAAGGACACCGAGATCGACAAGGTGGTCGGGCTCGAGCTCGGTGCCGACGACTACGTGACGAAGCCGTACTCCTACCGGGAGCTCGTGGCGCGCATACGCGCCGTCCTACGTCGTGGCGCGCCGGTCGAGGACGACCTCATGCCGTCGACCCTCCAGGTCGGCGGCGTCGAGATGGACGTGGACCAGCACGTCGTGCGGGTCCGGGGCGAGGAGACGCCGTTCACGCTCAAGGAGTTCGAGCTCCTCGAGATGTTCCTGCGCAACCCTGGCCGGGTGCTCACCCGCGGCCAGCTCATCGATCGGGTGTGGGGCGCCGGCTACGTCGGCGACACGAAGACGCTCGACGTCCACGTGAAGCGGCTGCGCGCGAAGGTCGAGGCGGCGCCCGGCGAGCCGACCACTCTGCTCACGGTGCGCGGCCTCGGGTACAAGATGGTCGACCCGCGCGAGGCCTGAAGGCGCACGCCCGACCGCTCGTCGGGCGGGAGTGTCCGGGGTCCGTCAGTGGCGGATCGACCGGGGTGCGATCGTCGCTACTCGGGGAGGAGCGCCTCGTACGACCCGAGTGTTCCGTCGAGGATCGGGACGCCGACCGTCACCGAGCCGGCCTCCGGGGTCTCGAGCCGCACGTCGGCGAGGGAGCCTGGAGCGCCCGGGACGGACGCGATCAGGACCTCCTCGACGCCGAGCGTCGACGTCGGCGTCGCGTCAGGAGCGCTGAGCAGGACCGTCTCACCGGCGTCGATCGCAAGCCGGACCGTCTCGGACCCCACGGTCACGGTGACATTCGTAGCCGTGGAGCCGTCGTTGACGAGGCCGCCGAGAAGAAGGCCGGCCTCGCCCTCGGCACCGGTGACGATCATGAGGTTCTGGCCCCTGACCTGGTCTCCCAGCTGCACCCGAATACCGTCGCTCGCGGCGTAGGGCTTGGCGGTCGTGATCGGCGAGCAGCCGGCCAGGGCGAGCGCTAGGCCGGTGGTCGCGATCACGGCGAGGCGGGACAGGCGTGCTGAGCGGGCCACGGGCGCTCCTTCGTCGTCGACGTGTGCTGACCGAAGCCTAGCGGTACGGGTGCTTCAGCACCGCTACTCCAAGGTCAGCCCGTTGACCTGCGCAAACGCCCGATAGCGGGTCAGTACACAGCCTCCGCCATGCTACGATGGTCTCATTCCGGAAGGGGACGTGCACACATGACCTTTGCAGTCGGAGAGACGGTCGTCTACCCGCACCACGGAGCGGCCCTCATCGAGGAGATCTCCACCAGAGTCATCCGAGGCGAAGAGAAGCTCTACCTCCGACTGCGGGTCGCCCAGGGCGACCTGACGATCGAGGTGCCGGCCGAGAACATCGACCTCGTCGGCGTTCGTGACGTCGTGGGCAAGGAGGGCCTGGACAAGGTTTTCCAGGTCCTGCGGGCGCCGTACACGGAGGAGCCGACCAACTGGTCGCGCCGCTACAAGGCCAACGTCGAGAAGATCGCGTCGGGCGACGTGATCAAGGTCGCCGAGGTCGTGCGGGACCTGTCCCGTCGTGACCAGGACCGCGGTCTCTCGGCCGGCGAGAAGCGGATGCTTGCCCGCGCCCGCCAGATCCTCGTCTCGGAGCTCGCTCTCGCTGAGCACACCGCCGAGGAGCGTGCCGAGGCGATCCTCGACGAGGTCCTCGCCTGCTGACGTCGTTCGTGACGCACGCGTGACCACGGGGGCGGTGCTCACCGCTGCCGGCTCCGGGAGCCGGCTGGCCGCCGGCATCCCCAAGGCCCTCGTCCTGCTTGACGGTGCCGCCCTGGTGCTGCACGCAGCACGGCGACTGCGGTTGGCCGGGGTCGTCGAGATCGTGGTCAGCGCTCCCGCGGACCACAGCGCTTCGGTGCTCGACCTCCTCTCTGCCGACTCGGTCCTGCGCGAGGCGCGGATCACGGTCGTCGAGGGTGGGGCATCGCGCCAGGCTTCGGTGGCGGCGGCGCTGGCAGCGCTGCCTGCCGCGGTCGACGTCGTCCTGGTGCACGACGCCGCCCGCGCTCTTGCCCCCGTGTCGTTGATCCAGCGTGTCGAGGCTGCCGTCCGCTCGGGACATGACGCTGTCGTGCCGGGCCTACCCGTCACCGACACGGTCAAGCGGGTGGCCGCGGCGAACGCCGACGGCGCGGAGCTCGTTCGCGCGACGCCGGACCGATCCACCCTGCGCGCGGTCCAGACCCCGCAGGGCTTCGCTCGGGACCTCCTGGACCGTGCACATGCCGCCGGGGCCGAGCGCGCGGCGAGCGAGGCGAGCGCGGCGACCGACGACGCCGCCCTGGTCGAGGCACTCGACCGACCCGTCTGGGTCGTCCAGGGTGACGTGGCGGCGCTGAAGATCACGACGGCGCAAGACCTTCTCGTCGCCGAGCTGATGCTGCGCGAGGAGGCCCGGTGAGCGACCAGCCCGAAGAATCCTTGGTGGCACCTCGCCCACGCTCCGGCGCGCGCCGTGCGCTGCCCCGGACGGGCATCGGCATCGACGTCCACGCGCTCGCCCCGGCCGACGCCGACGGCGGCGCTCGTGAGCTGTACCTCGCCGGGCTCCACTGGCCGGGTGAGCGAGGGCTGGTCGGGCACTCCGACGCCGATGTCGCGGCACACGCGGCAGCGGACGCGCTGCTCTCGGCTGCCGGGGTCGGAGACCTCGGTTCTGTCTTCGGCACGGCCGATCCGCGGTGGGCCGGCGCGGCGGGCGGCACCCTGCTCGCCGAGGCGGCGCGGCTCGTCCGCGCGGCCGGCTTCGAGATCGGCAACGTCGCCGTCCAGATCGTCGGGAACAGGCCTCGGATCGGTCCTCGACGCGCTGAGGCTGAGGCGGCACTCACCGCCTCCGCCGGCGCGCCGGTGACCATTTCTGCTACCACGACCGACGGTCTCGGGTTCACGGGCCGCGGCGAGGGCTTGGGTGCGATCGCGACAGCCCTGGTGGCTCCGGTGGAGCCGTAGGCGCGCCGGCCCGACCCCACCGACCCGCGCGCTCGGGCTCCCAGCGGGCCCGGGGCTGCCCGCTCCGCGTGACCGGGATCAGGCGGTAGCCGTCGTGACGATGTAGGCCACATGCGACTCGCCGTCGGCACTCGAGACGCCGGCGGAGACGTCCCAGGCGGCCGAGGTGAAGACCGCGGCGTAGTACGCCTCGCCGTCGTTCGTGATGGTGGTCTCGTTGCCCAGCGTGAAGCCGGCTCCGTCGAGATCGGCCTTCACCTGGTCCCAGACGTCCGCGGGGTCGCCCGAGACTGGCACGAACACCGTGAACGTGTCGCCGCTCTCAGGGTCGGTCATGCTCTGGGTGAATCCGATCGTGTCTTTGACGACCGGGACAGCGTCCGGGAAGCCGTCGCGCAGGTCGCCCGAGTCGCCGAACGTCGCGCTGCCGCCCTCACCGTCGTCGATGGTGACCTGACCGCTCTCGTCGTCGATGTCGACGTCGACGTTCCCGCCGGCTCCGGCCTCGATGGCGCGCTCCGCGACGTTCTCCGGACTGCAGGCAGCGACCCCGCCGACCAGCGCCGCTCCTGCGGTGAGGGCAAGCAAGCGCCTGATCAGGGGCTTGCGTGTGGGTGTGAGTGCGGTCATGGCAGACCTCCTGTCGGCGCGACCCGGCCGGCTGCCGAACTACCTTCCAGTACACCGGCGCTGGGGCCGGGTGCACGGCAGGATCCTGCTCAGTGGAATGCGGGCACGATCGCGTACGTCACCGTGGAGCTCGCGCGGCCCGCCGGGACGACGCCCACCGTCACGCGGTGCAGGTCCGTCGAGAACACACCAGCCGCCATCGACCAGCCGACCCGAGCGGTGTCGTCCTCCGCCACGGTGCCGTCCTCTCCGGCGAAGCCGAAGTCGAGGAGCGAGCGTTCGATGCCGGCGTACACCGTGCTCGGGGCACCGGGGGCAGTGACGATGACGTAGTAGTCCGTGGTCTGCCGGCCCGATGCCACGGCCTGGACGAGATCGACGTCCCCGCCGATGATCGGCACACCGGCGGGGATCGCGCTCAGTGACAACGCGCTGCCCCGGGAGAGCATCGAGACGCTGCCGTCGCTGCCCCGCACCCGGAGCACGCCGTTGACGGTGGCACCAGCCGCAGCGGTCAGGTCGCTCGTCGAGGTCTTGTCCGTTCGGGGTTCGCGCTGTATGCCGTTCGGCGGCGTGCAGGACGAGAGAGAAGCCGCGAGCGCGGCGGTGACGGTGGCGACGGCCACGCGAGACATGGCGTTGCGGCGCCTGCCCGTCCTGGCCCGACTGTTGCTTGGTCCCATCGTGGGCCTTCCGGAGCTACCGCAGGCCCGCCCCCCGGGCCTAGGCGCGAGAATACTCCGAGGCGCGCTGAAGAAGGTCCTCCGACGGGCGGACGCCCGTGTACAACGTGAACTGCTCGGCGGCCTGGAGCGCGATGACCTCGGCGCCGGTGATGACCGGTAGGCCCAGCTCGCGGGCGCGGCGGACGAAGGGCGTCTCGACCGGGAGCGCGACGACCTCGAAGGCGACCTCGGCGGCGCGCAGCGTGGCGTCGTCAAACGGCAGGTCGTTCTCCTGGGCCCCGCCGGCCATGCCGATCGGGGTGGCGTTGACAAGGATGTCGGGGTGCCCGTCCGAGACGGTCGGGCTCCAGTGGAAGCCGTACCGTTCCGCGAGCGCCTGCCCCGCCTCCGGGTTGCGGGCGACCACGACGACGTCCGAGAACCCGCCGTCCCGCAGGGCCGCGACCACGGCCTGGGCCATGCCGCCGCTGCCGCGCACCGCGACCGAGGATCCGGTGGGGATCCGCCTCTCGGCGAGCAGGTGGGCGATCGCGATGTAGTCCGTGTTGTACGCCCGCAGGTGGCCGCGGGTGTTGACGATGGTGTTCACCGAGGCGATCGCGGCCGCGGAGTCGTCGAGGGAGTCGACGAGCGGGATGACGGCCTCTTTGAACGGCATCGAGATGCCGCAACCCCTGATGCCGAGGGCACGGATGCCGGCGACGGCGCCGGGCAGGTCCGAGGTCGTGAACGCCTTGTAGACGAAGTCGAGCGCCAGCTCGGTGTAGAGATAGTTGTGGAACCGTGTCCCGATGTTGCTGGGCCGGGCGGCCAACGACATGCACAGCACCGTGTCCTTCGTCAGGCTACGGGCGTGCAGCCCGTCTCGCAGGGGCGCCATCGCGGCCTCTCTCTCGGAGTTCGGTGCGGACCGGACCGCTTGCGGCCCGTGGGCCCTCGCCCGCGAGCGTACGGGCTTCGAGTCGCAGCAGGGCTTTCTTGACGGCCGTGCCGCCGGCGTAACCGGTGAGGGTGCCGTCCGCGCCGACGACGCGGTGGCACGGCACCACGATCGGGATCGGGTTGCTCCCGCAGCCGCCGCCGATCGCCCGCGCCGCCCCCGGGCGTCCGAGGTGCTCGGCGAGCTGTCCGTAGCTCCACGTCCGGCCGTAGGGGATCTCCGCGAGCCCGACCCAGACGGCCCGCTGGAACGCGGTCCCGGTCGGGTGCAGAGGAAGGTCGAACGCGGTCCGGGCGCCGGCGAAGTACTCCTCGAGCTGGCGTGCCGTGGCGTCGAGCACCGGGTCCGTGGCGCCGTGCACGGGTGGGTAGCGGCTCGTCGAGGCTTCGGCCGGATCTGGTCCCTCGGCGTCCGCGCCGAACCGGATCATGGTGAGGGCCGCGCCGTCGGACTCCAGGAGCAAGGGGCCGATCGGGCTCGAGACGGTGCGACGCGCGGTCATGATGCAAGCCTGCCCCCAGGCGCGCGCTGAGCGGAAGGTCCGGAACGCGCATCCCGCTACCGGCCGGGCTGCGAGCAGGATGGGGGTCGCAGGGCGGCCCGCCGGTAGCCTGGCCCGGTGAGCTTGCGCCTGTACGACTCCGCCGCACGCGCTGTGCGCGCGTTCGAGCCGGCGACCCCGGGGCAGGTCGGCATCTACCTGTGCGGCGCGACCGTTCAAGGGCAGCCCCACGTGGGCCACCTGCGCTCCGCCATCGCCTTCGACATCCTCGTGCGCTGGCTGCGCCGTTGCGGGCTCGACGTCACTCTCATCCGCAACGTCACGGACATCGACGACAAGATCCTCGCGAAGTCCGCTGCCGCCGGCGCGCCGTGGTGGGCGTGGGCCCAGCAGAACGAGCGGTCGTTCTCCGCTGCGTACGACGTCCTCGGCGTGCTGCCGCCGACCTACGAGCCGCGGGCCACCGGTCACGTCACCGACATGGTCGAGCTCATGGAGCGGCTCGTCGCCGGCGGCCACGCCTACGTGGGCGAAGAGGGCAACGTCTACTTCGACGTCCACTCGTTCCCCGGCTACGGCGCGCTGACACGGCAGCGGCTCGAGAACATGTCCCCGGCGGAGGACCTCGACCCCGACGCCGCGCGGGACAAGCGCGACCACCGCGACTTCGCCCTCTGGAAGCGCAGCCGACCCGGCGAGCCGAGCACGGCGTCCTGGCCCACGCCGTACGGCCGGGGCCGGCCCGGTTGGCACCTGGAGTGCTCCGCGATGGCGCGCCGGTACCTCGGTGAGACCTTCGACATCCACGGCGGCGGCATCGACCTGCGCTTCCCGCACCACGAGAACGAGCAGGCGCAGTCCCACGCCGCCGGCTACGGCTTCGCCCGCTACTGGGTGCACAACGCG
>JAHECE010000053.1:0-6036 GCA_024641895.1 Actinomycetales bacterium | reverse complement strand
ACCGTCGGCGGCGAGAAGATGAGCAAGTCGCTCGGCAACTCGCTCCTCGTAGAGGCGGTGCTGACGCGGGCGACGCCGGTGGTCCTGCGGTACGCGCTCGGCGCGGTCCACTACCGCTCGACCGTCGAGTTCTCCGACGCTTCCCTCGAGGAGGCGGGCGCAGCATGGGAGCGCGTCGAGGGCTTCGTGCGCCGCGCGGCCGAGGAGGTCGGCGCCGCGACGGACGCCGAGGTGTCCGCCGCCGTGCTGCCGCCTGCGTTCGTGGCCGCGATGGACGACGACCTCAACGTCTCCGCCGCGCTCGCCGTGGTGCACGAGGGCCTGCGCGCCGGCATCGCCGCGCTCGCCGAGCGGCGCGCCGGCGACGCGCGGTCGGCGCAGGTACAGGTCAGGGCGATGCTCGACGTTCTCGGCCTCGACCCGCTCGCCGCGCCCTGGTCCTCCGGTGGGATCGGCAGCTCGGCCGCCGTCGCGCTCGAGACGCTGGTGGAGGTCGTGCTCGCCGCACGAGTAGAGGCGCGGGCCGCGCGCGACTGGACCCGCGCCGACGCGCTGCGGGACCAGCTGACCCGTGCAGGAATCGTCGTCGAGGACTCACCCTCCGGCGCACGCTGGTCCCTGAAAGGGTGACGTCTGATGGCAGGTAACTCCGCGCGCCGAGGTGCTGTTCGCAAGCCCGGCTCCAAGAAGGGTGCGACGGCCGGCTCGGGCGGGCAGCGCCGACAGGGCCTCGAGGGCAAGGGGCCGACGCCCAAGGCGACCGACCGACCCGCCCACCCGGCCGCGAAGCGGCAGGCCGCCGCCGAGCGTCGTGCCGCCGGCAGCACGGGCCGTGGCGGAGCGAAGGGCGGTTCCGCCAGAGGCTCCGCCTCCGGTTCGCGGAGCAGCGCGTCCGCGCGCTCGGACAACGAGCCGGAGATCGTCTGCGGTCGCAACTCCGTGGTCGAGGCACTGCGGGCGGGCGTCGAGGCGAGCACGGTCTACGTCGCGACCCGTATCGACGCCGACGACCGAGTCCGCGAGGTGCTCCGGACCGCGAGCGGGCGCGGGCTCAACCTCCTCGAGGTCACCAAACCCGAGCTCGACCGGCTGACCGGTGGCGCCGTGCACCAGGGCCTCGCGATCCAGGTCCCGCCGTACACGTACGCCGAGCCGCTCGACCTGCTCGCGGCCGCCGATGACTCCGGCCACCCGCCGCTCATCGTGGCCCTCGACGGAGTGACCGATCCACGCAACCTCGGCGCCGTGCTGCGTAGCGCCGCGGCCTTCGGGGCCGACGGCGTGCTCCTGCCCGAGCGGCGGTCGGCGGGGGTGACGGCCTCGGCGTGGAAGGTCTCCGCGGGGGCGGCGTCACGCATCCCCGTGGCCCGCGCCACCAACCTCACTCGCGCGCTCACCGACCTCAAGAACCGCGGCTGCTTCGTCGTCGGGCTGGACGGCGAGGGGCCGGCCGACGTCGGGGCGCTCGAGCTCGCCACCGGCCCGCTGGTGCTCGTCGCGGGTTCGGAGGGCAAGGGGTTGTCCAGGCTCGTCCGCGAGACGTGCGATCTCATCGCGGCGATCCCGATCGCGTCCGAGATGGAGTCGCTCAACGCGGCGGTCGCGGCCGGGATCGCGCTGTACGAGGTGCGTCGGCAGCGCGAGCGGAGGGCGTGACGGCGCCCGGTCAGGGCTTGTCGCGGCGCAAGATCGGGCGCCGCTGAGGCGTGGGCGCCGGTGACGGCGGCTGCGCGGGCTTGGATGGCTCAGGCTTCGGAGTCGCTGCTTTCGCGGGCTCCGCTGGCTTTACGGGCTTGGATGGCTCGGGCTTCGGAGTCACTGCCTTCACGGGCTCCGCTGGCTTTACGGGCTTGGATGGCTCAGGCTTCGGAGTCGCTGCCTTCACGGGGTCAGCGGCCTTGGATGGCGTGCGGCCGGGCGCCGCGGGAGGCTTGACGGCCGCGGACTCCGCCGTCTTCGCTTGCCCCTCCTCGGGCTCCGGGAGGCGCCACTCGTCTTCCTCGATGGGTCGCAGCATCGGCACGTCGTCGAACTCCGACGGGGTCTCCATGATGTCGATCGACGTCATCGCGGAGGTCTCCTCGATCGCCCGTAGCGTCGCGGTGTCCATGCCGAGGATCGCTCGTTCGTCGGGTCGGTGCCGCAGGACGGTCTCGATGTAGTGCCCGACAGCCTCGGCCATCGGCACGTCGCGCTTCTCGTTCTCCGACAGGTACCAGCGGTGCTCGAGCACTTCGTGGTACAGCTCCGCCGGCTCGAGCCTGCCGCGAAGGTCCTTGGGCACCGCGCGTACCGCAGGCTCGAAGACCTCGGTCAACCAGTCGTGCGCCACGAACTCCTCGTCCTCGTCCTTGAGGTCCTCGTGGGCGCGGTAGGTGTCGAGGTCGTTGAGAAGGCGTCGGGCCTGGTTCTCCTGCACGTCCAGGCCCGTGAGGCGCATCAGGCGCCGCTTGTGGTGACCGGCGTCGACGACCTTGGGCTGGATCTCCACCGCGGTGCCGTCCGCGGTGGTGTTGATCGTCAGCTCGCCGACGTCGAAGCCGAGGTCGTTGAGCCGGTTGATCCGTGCGTTCACCCGCCACCGGTCGCCGCTGGTGAACGACTCGGACTCCGTGAGCTCCGACCAGAGCTCCGTGTACCGGGCCACGATCGTCTCGCCGACCTCGACCGGGTCGACCGACTCGTCCAGGACCCCGCCGGCCTCGAGGTCCATCAGCTCGCCGATGATGTTGACGCGCGCGATCTCGAGGTCGTACTCGCGCTGGCCGCGGGTCAGGTGCTCGTGCAGGTCCCCGGTCTCGGCGTCGACGAGGTACGCGGCGAAGCCGCCGGCATCGCGACGGAACAGGGTGTTCGAGAGGGAGACGTCGCCCCAGTAGAAGCCGGTCAGGTGCAACCGGACGAGGAGGATCGCCAGGGCATCGAGGAGCTTGTTGCCGGTCTCCGGGTGGATGTACTGGCTGAACAGTGTCCGGTACGGCATGGAGTACGCCAGATGCTTGGTGAGGAGGACGCAGTCCAGCGGCTCCCCGTCGGGAGCGCGGCGCCCGGCGACGACGCCGACCGGTTCCACCGACGGTACGCCGAGCCGGTTCAGGTCGCGCAGCAGCTCGTACTCGCGGTAGGCCACGCTCTCGCCGATCTCCTTGACCGCGATGACGCGGCCGGAGAGCTTGACGAAGCGGACGACGTGCCGGGAGAGGCCCCTGGGGAGCGCCGCGAGGATCGAGGCGGGCCACTCGGCCAGCGGGATGTGCCAAGGCAGGTCGAGCAGTGCGGGGTCCGGGGACACCGTTGTCATCTGCAGCGACTGGGGCATGGCCAGATCCTCCCAGAGACGTGCGGGGAGTGCTGCCGTTCGTGGGAATGCGAGAGGGGCGGGCCCCGTTGCGGGACCCGCCCCTCTCACGAGCGGTCAATCAGTGATCGACGAAGCGACGGTCAGCCCGGGAGGCGCAGGCCGCTCGACGCAGAGAACGTGTGCTGCTGGCCCTCGGCGATCGTCACCCAGATCTTGTCGCCCTTCATGGGGACGACCCGCGGGTCGCCCCGGACGATGATCTGCGCGTCGCCGGCGCCCGACGACAGGTGCGAGGCGAGCTCGGCGTCGGCGTCGATGGAGCCGTAGATGAAGGAGTCGGATCCGAGCTCCTCGACGAGGTCCACCTTGACCGGGATCGCGCCGTCGACCTCGCTGGCCACGATGTTCGAGGCTTCGGGGCGGAAGCCCAGCGTGACGTGCTTGTTGTCCTCGGGCTTGATCGCGGCGATCGTCTCGCGGCTCAGCGGCACGCGAGCGTGGCCCAGCTTGGCGAAGCCGTCGCCGGTGACCTCGAACGTGCCGATGTTCATCGCGGGCGAGCCGATGAAGCCGGCGACGAAGACGTTGGCCGGGGTGTCGTACATCTCGCGCGGGGTGCCGACCTGCTGGAGCAGGCCGTCCTTGAGCACGCAGATGCGGTCACCCATGGTGAGCGCCTCGGTCTGGTCGTGCGTCACGTACACGGTCGTGACGCCGAGGCGGCGCTGCAGCGACGCGATCTGCGTACGGGTCTGCACGCGGAGCTTGGCGTCCAGGTTGGACAGCGGCTCGTCCATGAGGAACACCTGGGGCGAACGCACGATCGCGCGGCCCATGGCGACGCGCTGACGCTGGCCACCGGAGAGGGCCTTCGGCTTGCGCTGGAGGTACTGCGTGAGGTCGAGGATCTTGCCGGCCTCCTCGACACGCTTCTGGATCTCCGCCTTGGGCACTCCGGCGATCTTCAGCGCGAAGCCCATGTTGTCCGCCACCGACATGTGCGGGTAGAGCGCGTAGTTCTGGAACACCATCGCGATGTCCCGGTCCTTCGGCGGGACGTGCGTGACGTCGCGGTCGCCGATGAGGATGCGGCCGCCGTTGATGTCCTCCAGGCCGGCCAGCATGCGCAGAGAGGTGGACTTGCCACAACCGGACGGGCCGACGAGGACGAGGAACTCGCCGTCGGCAACGTCAAGGTTGAGGGCGTCGACCGCGGGGCGTTCGCCGCCGGGGTACATACGCGTTGCGTGGTCAAAGGTGACCGAAGCCATGTCTGTATTTCCCTTCACCGGCAGGTACGTGCCGGACGATCCGTTGTGGAGGGTGTCAGGTGTCTCTCTGACACGGCCGGCCGCCAGGTTCGAGTGCAGTCGTTGCGCTCAGCCTTGGGTTGTGCGGCGGGGGGCTGTTGTGAGTGTGCCACAACAACCGTGCGGCCTGAAGGTCTCCCGAGGATCAACATCCTCGGGAAGCCGGACGACGTGGTGCAGGCCGCGAGGAGCGTGCAAGGGCGCGGGCGGTGCAGAGCGCGCCGCCCGCCGTCGGGTCGAGCTGCCACGAAGTCCTTGGCGACGGTGCCGGGGAGTCGCAGCCCGGGCGGTGCCTGGCTCCCGCGGCGCGTGGGCTCACGTACCGTCGTCCTATGCGGGGCGGGAGCCGGATGCCGGGCGGAGGCGAGGCGTGAAGCGCGCGGGCGACGAGCTCGGCGGATACCTCGTCGCGCGGTGGCTCGGGTCCGGGGGCATGGGCACGGTGTACGAGGTGATCGACGCTGACGGTCGGCACGTGGCCCTCAAGCTGCTGCACCCTCACATCGGCGCGGATCCCGTCGCCCGCGACCGGCTGCGGCGCGAGGTCGAGACGTTGCACCGGGTGCGTCACGCCGGCGTCGCCCGCGTGCTCGACGCCGAGGCTGACTCCGAGGAAGCCTTCGTCGTCACCGAGCTCGTCCAGGGGCCGACGCTGGACGCGCGCGTGCGTGGGCAGGGCGCGCTTTCAGGCGAGCCGTTGGCGGACCTCGCCCGCGGGCTGCTGTGGGCGCTGGAGGCCATCCACGCCGCCGACGTCGTTCATCGTGACGTGAAGCCCGAGAACGTCATGCTCACGGCCGAGGGGCCCGTCCTCATCGACTTCGGGATCTCGCAGATCTTCGACGCGGACCGGTACACCCAGGTCGGGCTCGTCACCGGGACGCCCGGGTACCTCGACCCGCTCGTGGCGGCCGGTGCTCAGCCCGGGCCCGAGGCGGACTGGTGGTCCTGGGCCGCAGTCCTCGTCTTCGCGGCCACCGGCCGGCAGCCGTTCGGCGGCGGCCCCATCCCTGCCGTGCTCGGCCGTGTCGCCGCGGGTGGGGTCGACGTGGCCGGCCTGCCGCCCGAGATCGCCCGCGCCTTCCGAGCGGCCCTCGTGCCGTCCGGCACGCGGCTCTCGCCGCCGGATCTCCTGGCCGTGCTCGAAGGAGAACCGGACGGTCTCGCGGCGCTCGACTCCCTCGACGCGACCGCTTCGGCCCTCGCGTCGGCGAGCGCGGCGACCGACGCCGGCAACGCCGCGACGGCGGCCGTGCCGGCGCCCACGGCGGAGCCCGGGACGACGCCGATCGTGTGGCCGACCCCGAAGGTCCCGCCGACGAGGGTCCAGCCGACGTCACAGCCACCGCCGCCGCCGCCTCCGCCGCCCGGCGCGGTTGTGACCCCGACAGCCCGATCCGCCCAGCTCCCGGCGCCCCGGCCTCC
>JAHECE010000262.1 GCA_024641895.1 Actinomycetales bacterium | reverse complement strand
GCCCTCGCCGATCGCGAGCCACACGGCGACCACCGCGGTACCGACGATCCACCCGCCGGTGCCGATGAGGAACACCGCTGGCATGTTCACCTTGACCGGGGCGAGTTCGGCGCTCCTGTTGGGGTGGGGGAGGTGAAGGCGCACGCGCCCAGGGTAGCCGGGCACGGACCACGGCTGGGGTGCGGCCGCCTGGGCGGGGCCCTGCCCGCGACCTCCACGCGATCTCGGCGGGCACCGCGCAGATCGCGGGCGTCATGATGGTCTTGATGGGCGTCTTGCTCGGGCCGATCCGGGACGTGCTGGGGCCGGACGGCGGGTCGGCCGGGGGCCGGACGGCGGGTCGTGCCCCCGGGGGTGAACCGCGGCGGCGGTGTGGCGCCACGTCATGGAGGGTGCGGGGTCGGCGCGGCGGCGAGCGGGTGGTCGCGAGCCGCGGTGGCCTGTGGCGCGCGAGGTGCTGGCCTCGTGAGGTCGGCAGGGTTGGCGGTGGAGACCCTGCGTGCCGGCGGGTGTGCCCTGCGGGGTTAGATTCGACGTGTGACCACCTCCTTGACGGCGCCCCCGCACGGCCGCCGCGCGCCGGGAGACCTGCCGGACCCGTGAGACCGACGTTCTCCTCCTTCCAGTTCCCGAACTACCGACTCTGGTTCGCGGGCGCCCTCGTCGCGAACACCGGGACGTGGATGCAGCGAGTCGCGCAGGACTGGCTCGTGCTCACCGTCCTGTCGGCCGACAGCGGCCTGGCCGTGGGTGTCGTCACGGCCCTGCAGTTCCTCCCGATCCTGGTCCTGAGCCCGTACGCCGGCCTGGTTGCCGACCGGCTCTCGCGCCGGCACCTCCTGATCGCGACCCAGGCCGCCCAGGGCGTCCTCGCCGTCGCGCTCGGGGTCCTCGTCCTCGCAGGCGTCGCCGAGCTCTGGATGGTCTACGTCTTCGCGCTGCTGCTCGGCATCGCGAGCGCCTTCGACGGGCCGGTGAGACAGACGTTCGTGGCCGAGCTGGTTCCGCCGGAGGGGCTGCCCAATGCCGTCGCCCTCAACGGTGCCTCGTTCAACGCGGCCAGGATGGTGGGGCCCGCGCTTGCCGGACTGCTGTTCGGTGCGGTCGGGCCTGGTTGGGTCTTCGTCCTCAACGGCATCAGTTTCGGCGCCACGATCCTGGCGCTCCTCATGATGCGGCGAGGCGAGCTCCACCCGCTGCCGCGGACGGCGCGGGGCCGAGGCCAGCTGCGGGCCGGTTTCGCCTACGCGCGCGGGAACGTCCAGATCATGATGATGATCGTGCTCGTGGGGGTGGTGAGCGCCTTCGGGCTGAACTTCCAGCTGACCAGCGCCGTCATGGCGCGCAGCGAGTTCGCGCTCGGTCCTGAGCAGTACGGGTTGTTCGGCTCGATCCTCGCCACGGGTGCCCTCGTCGGGGCTCTCCTGGCGGCGCGGCGCAACGGACCGAGCGTGCGGCTCGTCCTCGGTGCGGCTATCGGCTTCGGCTCGGTGATGGCGTTCCAGGCGGTCGCGCCCGGGCCGTGGTGGTACGGCCTGGCCTGCCTCCCGCTCGGCTTCTTCAGCCTGACCATGCTCACGTCCGCCAACGCGACGGTGCAGCTTGCGACCGAACCAGCCTTCCGAGGCCGGGTGATGGCCCTGTACATGATGGTGTTCCTCGGGGCGACGACGGTCGGTTCGCCGATCATCGGCTGGGTCGCCCAGGCCTGGGGTGCGCGGTGGTCCGTCGGCGTCGGTGCGATCGCGACGATCCTCGCGGCGGCGCTGCTCGGGGTTCGCGCGGCGCGGATCTACGACGTCAGGGTCCGCATCCAGACCCGGACCCGCCCGCACCTGGTGCTGGTGCCGCGCGGAGGCCCCCCTTCGCTCGTGGTGGCCGCCGACCCGGAGCGCCCGGTCTGACGCGCAAGGTCGCGAGAACCGGTGCCGTCGAACCTAGGGGCCGCGAACGGCCGCACGGAACACCGGAAGGCGTGCCGCACGACGGCGCGTCCCAGGCATGACGGCGCCTGTGCGGCCGGGAGGTTCGCCGGGGCTCGCCGGGTCGGCTGGGGGCCAGCCGGTAGGGGTCTCCCGAGGCGCAGATCCGAGTCGTGGGTGCTCGGCAGGTCGCTGCGCCTGCTAGACGACTCGGTCCGGCATCGGCCCCATCCGCTGGTCGATGATGTGCGCCGACCAGCCGGCCATACGGCCGCACGCGAACATCGCCGGGAACATCCGGGCCGGCACACCCACGGAGTCGAGGAGCACCGCGCCCCAGAACATCACGTTCGCCCCGCAGGCCGCGTCCTTCTGCAGGCGGTCCTCCAGAGCGGCGATCGAAGCCTTCTCGACCGCCTCGGCGACCTCGAGCCTGGGCACACGGACGCGGGTGCACAGCGCATGGAGCAGGTCCGCCCGCGGGTCGACGCTGGCGCCGCTCGAGTGCCCGAAGCCCCAGAGCCTGCTCCCGTCGTCGAACTGCGCGGCCACAGCGCCCTCGGCGTCGCCCAGGTCCTCGGCCGTCTCGATGAGTCGTAGCGCCCGAACGCTGGCCCCGCCGCCGAGCGCACCGCTCGAGACGGCAACGGCCGCCGAGAGGCAGGCGGCGGCGTCGGCCCCGCGGGCCGCACCGAGCCGAGCCGTGCGAGTCGACGGCGTGAGCCCGTGCTCGGCGACGGCGGTCAGGTACGCGTCCACGGCCGCCACGTGCTCAGCGGTCGTCTCACCCCGCCAACGGACGAGGAAGCGGCCGGCAACCGATCCCGCGTCGTCGATGTCCTTCTGGTGCACCGCCGGCAGGTCGTCTCCGCGGGCGCCGCGTGCCACGAAGGAGAGGGTCAGGACGGTTGCCCGGGCCAGGTCGTCGCGGAGACGTTCGCGGCCGATGTCCAGCACCGACCGGTACCCCCACAGGGGCGCCAGCTGAGCCAGGGCCGTCTGCACGTCGACGCGGAGGTCGCCCGTGTGGCTGTAGAACGGGAACGGCTCGGCCGGGGGGAGGGCGGGGTGCAGGTGGTCGTCGACGAGCAGGCCCCAGACAGCCTCGAACGGCTCGCGGCCGACGAGCTCCGTGACGTCTCTGTCGCGGTAGCGCAGCGTGCCGGTCTGCGGGTCGACGCTGGAGATCGTCGTCTGCTCATCCGTGCGGCCGTTCATCGGGCGCGAGCCTATCCCGCTCCGTGTGTCCTGGCCGACCGCGTCTCGTCCCCACCGGGGCCGGCGGCCGGCAGCCGGCGGGCCGGCAAGCTCAGGCGACTGACCGAATCCCTCGGCACCCGCGAGCGCGCGAGCCTGCCCGGCTCCCCGCCGCACCCAGGGCCTGCCCGGCTGGGCCCTGCCGCACCCAGGGCCTGCCCGGCTCCCCGCCGCATAGGCTGACCTCGACTGCGGAGAAGGCGAAGGGCTGGCGCGACGTGAGCGACCTGATCGACACCACCGAGATGTATCTCAAGACGGTGTTCGAGCTCCAAGAGGAAGGCGTCGT
>JAHECE010000052.1 GCA_024641895.1 Actinomycetales bacterium | reverse complement strand
CTCGCCGGCCATCCCCGCCGCGCGGTCGGGCACGTAGAGGTCCCGCACCTTCCCGGAGTAGACGTGGCGCCAGCCCGGCAGGGAGATCGGCAGATTGCTCGCATGACTCACGGGATCAGTGTCCCAGTCCCCCAACCGCACCGGCAGCGACCTGCTCATCACAACGCCTCGACCGCGCCGTGCCGACGCCTTCGTGCGCCCGGAGCACGGACCTCGCCGGTGCCCGCCGGGCTGGTCCCGGCAAGGCGGTCAGAGTCGTCCGGCGGCGCGGACGGGGTCAGACCTTGGCGGCGATGTCGGTGCGGAACTGCCCGCCGTCGATCGAGATGGCACCGACGCCCTTGTAGGCGGCCTTGCGGGCGGCCTTGAGGGACGCGCCGACACCGACCACGGACAGCACGCGACCCCCGGCGGTGACCAGGACGCCATCGGCGTCGCGGGCGGTCCCGGCGTGCAGCACGTGCACTCCGGGAATCTCCTCGGCGTCGTCCACACCCGTGATGACGTCGCCGGAGCGCACCGCACCCGGGTACCCGGCCGCGGCCACGACCACCGTCACCGCCGCGTCGTCGCGCCACCGCGGCGCCGGAGCGGTGGCCAGCCGACCGGCCGCACTGTCGAAGAGCAGCTGAGCGAGCGAGCTGCGCAGCCGCGCCAGGACCACCTGGGTCTCCGGGTCGCCGAACCGCGCATTGAACTCGATCACCCGCAGACCCCGGCCGGTCAGGGCGAGTCCGCAGTACAGCAGGCCGGTGAAGGGTGTTCCGCGGCGGGCGAGCTCGTCGATCGTGGGCTGCGCGACCCGCGCGACGACCTCCTCGACGAGCGTGGCGGGCGCCCACGGCAGGGGCGAGTAGGCGCCCATGCCTCCGGTGTTCGGGCCGCTGTCGCCGTCGCCCAGTCGCTTGAAGTCCTGGGCCGGCGCGAGCGGCACCACCGTGGCCCCGTCGGTGAGGCAGAACAGGGAGATCTCCGGGCCGTCGAGGAACTCCTCGACGACCACGGCGGCGCCCTCGCGCGAGAGGCACCGCTCGGCGTGGGCGAGCGCCGTGTCGCGGTCGTCGGTGACGACCACTCCCTTGCCGGCCGCGAGGCCGTCGTCCTTGACGACGTGGGGCGCGCCGAAAGCGTCCAGCGCCTCGGCAACCTCCTCGAGCGTGGTGCAGACGTGCGCCATCGCGGTCGGGACGTCGGCGGCGGCCATGACCTCCTTGGCGAAGGCCTTCGACCCCTCGAGCCGAGCGGCCTCCGCGCCGGGGCCGAAGCACGCGATCCCGACGTCCCGCACGGCGTCCGCGACCCCGGCCACCAGGGGCGCCTCGGGTCCGACGACGACCAGGTCGACCTCGAGCTCCAGCGCCAGGGCCGCGACGGCGGCCGGATCGTCCGCGCGGACCGGCCGGTTCTCCGCGATCTGCGCGGTACCCGGGTTGCCGGGGGCCACGAAGAGCGCCGTCGTCTGGACGTCCCTGGCGAGAGAGTGCGCGATGGCGTGCTCGCGCGCGCCGTTTCCGATGACGAGGATCCTCACGCGCCGCAGCCTAGCGGCGGCTTCGCACGCCTAGGCTCGGTGCATCGCTTCGCAGGAGGTGCCCGCCGTGCCTGAGTCGTTGCCCGCCGCCACACCGACCCGGCTGCTCGTCGCCGGTACCTGGCGCGACGCCGTCGGGGGAACCACGTTCGGGGTGGAGAACCCCGCGACGGGTGCGGAGATCGCCCGCGTCGCCGACGCGGGCGCACAGGACGCCCTCGACGCCCTCGGCGCGGCGCACGAAGCCCGGGGCGGGTGGGCGCAGACCCCACCCCGGGAGCGCGGCGAGCTGCTTCGCCGGGCGTTCGCCCTGACGCTCGAGCGGGCCGACGACCTGTCGAGGCTCATGACGCTCGAGATGGGCAAGCCCCTGGCGGAGTCCCGCAGCGAGGTCGCCTACGGCGCCGAGTTCCTGCGCTGGTTCGCCGAGGAGGCCGTCCGGATCGACGGGCGTTACTCGGTCTCCCCAGACGGCCGTACGCGGCTTCTCGTCACCCGGCGACCCGTCGGGCCGAGCCTGCTGATCACCCCCTGGAACTTCCCGCTCGCGATGGCGACCAGGAAGATCGCGCCCGCGCTGGCCGCCGGCTGCACCTGCGTGCTCAAGCCCGCCCAGCTCGCACCGCTGACCGCGCTGGCCTTCGCCCAGGTGCTGCTCGACGCCGGCCTGCCACCCGGCGTCGTCAACGTCGTCACGAGCACCTCGGCGAGTGCCGTCACCGAGCCGCTGCTGGCCGACCCCCGGCTGCGCAAGCTCTCCTTCACCGGGTCCACCGCCGTCGGCCGCGCGCTGCTCGCCCTGGCGGCACCGCGCGTCCTGCGCACGTCGATGGAGCTCGGTGGCAACGCACCGTTCCTCGTGTTCGAGGACGCCGACCTGGACGACGCCGTGGCGGGCGCACGGGTGGCCAAGCTCCGCAACATCGGGGAGGCGTGCACGGCCGCCAACCGGTTCATCGTGCACGCCTCGGTGGCCGGCGAGTTCGCGCGGCGGCTCACCGAGGTCCTCGAGGGCCTCGTCGTCGGCCCCGGCCTGGCGGAGGGCACGGACATCGGGCCGCTGATCCACGGCAGCGCGCGCGACGGCGTGCACGCGAAGGTGACCGACGCGGTCGCCGGCGGCGCTCGCGTCCTGACGGGCGGCGTCCTGCCCGACGGGCCCGGCTGGTTCTACCCGCCCACCGTCCTCGTCGACGTGCCGGCCGGCTCCGCCGTCCTGACCGAAGAGATCTTCGGGCCGGTCGCGCCGATCGTGACGTTCGAGACCGAGGCGGAAGCAGTCGCGCTGGCGAACGACACCGAGATGGGCCTCGTCGCCTACGCCTACACCCGCGACGTCGCCCGGGCGCTGCGCCTGGGCGAGCGGCTGGAGACCGGCATGCTCGGGATCAACCAGGGCATCATCTCGACGCCGGCCGCGCCGTTCGGTGGAGTCAAGCAGTCAGGGCTCGGCCGCGAGGGCGGCCGCGAAGGCATCGAGGAGTTCCTCGACACGGTCTACGTCGGAATCGCCGGCGTCTGAGGGCGGACGCGCGACCGGGGCCGAGAGAGGGTCAGCCGAGGAAGACCTGCGCGCAGAGCATCGCGCCGTCGGTCGGCAGGCAGGCCACACCGAGCTGGGTGAGGCCCGCGTGCAGGAGGTTGGCGCGGTGCCCGGGCGAGTCGAGCCAGGCCTGCACCATGCGCTCGGGCGTCAGGAAGCCACGCGCGAGGTTCTCGCCGGCGCTCGACGCCGGCGCGCACGCGTCGAGGACCGGCTCCAGAGGCGCATGGGTCAGCTCGGCCGCCCCGATGAGGTCGGTGGCCCGGGCGTGCGCCTGGACGGCCGCGCAGGAGGAGAGCGCGTACGGCGGCAGGCCGTTGTCGGCCCGCGCCTCGTTGGTGAGCCGGAAGACGGCGGCCTCGAACTCGGCCGCCGCGACGCCCACGTCGCGCGGCGTCGCGACGGAGCCGCAGGCGAGCTCACGGTGGCTCCCCGGACCCACGTTCGCCGCCGTGACGCACACCCGGTGCGTGCCCGGGCCGGCCGGCACCGTGGCATGGAACCCGTGCCGGGCGCCGAGGCCGAAGACCCGGTCCACGTCGTCTCGCCGCTCGTTCGCGTAGAGGTGCCGCCCCACGCCGTCGACGGTCACCCAGAGATAGATCGGGTCGGTCGTGTCCGGATCCAGGGCCCAGCCCGTGAGCTCGGCGCCGCCGGCCACGCCGGCCAGCCGCTCGACGTTGCCGAAGGGGCTCCCGCCGGGGACGACGACCTCACGGCAGCCCAGCAGACGGTGCGCACCAGCCCCGACGTTCGCGGCGGTCACGCACACCCGGTGGCGTCCAGGGTCGGCCGAGAGGTAGCCCGAGAAGCCGTGGTTGTCGCCATAGCCGGGGAACGCCCTGCCGACGTCGGCGCGAGGCGTGTTCGCGTAGAGGTGCCGCCCGACGCCGTCGACGGTCACCCAGACGTAGCCGGAGCGCGTGACGTCCGGGTCGATGGCCCAGCCGCGCAGCGCCACCCCGCCGGACTCGCCGACGAGCGCGTCGACATGCCCGACCGGGTCGTGGCGGTCGTCGATCGCGAGCGCGAGCGGCAGGGCCGTGCGGCCGGCGCCGGTCGAGGGCGTGGCCTGCGCCGTCGTCGCGGCAGACGACGCAAGCGCCAACGCTGTCGCGAGCGCGGCCAAGACCGGCGCGAACCGGGACGAGAACTCCCCCGCCATCATTCCCCCGAGATGAATGGACCGACCGCGGCGGACGTCTCGGCCGCGTCGTGACGACGGTACGCCCGTCGGCCTCCGGGACGCCGGATTGGACGTGGCCAGCGCCCGCACACCTGAGCGGTGAACGTCGAGGACCGGCGAGGGCAGGTACCGTTGAGCCCTGGGTGCGCGGCCCGGCCTGAGCCGCGCGGGCCCCCGATGCGTGAGGAGCACCTGATGACCACGAACCCTGTCACGATCCGAACCGGAGCCGAGTCGGCGCAGCAGAGCGCCGAGGACGCCGCCGCGCGTTCGGGCGGCTGCGGCTGCGGCGGCTGCGGCTGCGGCGGGTCCGGCAAGGCCTGAGCCTGTCCCGAGCCTGACCAGCCCGACCGGGCACCGCGAAGCCCGCCACCTCCCCGAGGCGGCGGGCTTCGTCGTTCGGTGCTCTCAGTCGAGCAGGTCGTGCAGCACGATCGTGGCGTCCCGGTCGGGCCCGACCCCGATCGCCGAGACCCGCGTGCCCGAGAGCTCCTCGATGGCCCGCACGTAGCGCTGGGCGTTGACCGGCAGGTCCTCGAAGCTGCGCGCGCCGGAGATGTCCTCGCGCCAGCCGTCGAGCTCCTCGTACACGGGCTTGGCGTGGTGGAACGCGGACTGGTTCGGCGGCATCTCGTCGAGGCGGACGCCGTCGGCCTCGTACGCCACGCACACCGGGATCTTCTCGAAGCCCGTCAGGACGTCCAGCTTGGTGATGACGAGGTCGGTGAGCCCGTTGACCCGGCTGGCGAAGCGGGCGACGACGGTGTCGTACCAGCCGCACCGGCGGGGGCGACCCGTCGTCGTGCCGTACTCGCGGCCGACCTCGCGGAGCCGGTCACCGTCGGCGTCGAAGAGCTCGGTGGGGAACGGCCCCTCGCCGACGCGGGTGGCATACGCCTTCGCGACGCCGATCACGCGGTCGATCCGGGTGGGCCCGACGCCCGAGCCCGTGCACGCACCACCGGCCGTCGCGCTGGAGGAGGTGACGAAGGGGTAGGTGCCGTGGTCGACGTCGAGCATGGTCGCCTGGCCGGCCTCGAAGAGCAGGGTGTCGCCGACGTCCAGCGCCTTGTTGAGCACGAGCGCCGTGTCGACGACCATCGGCCGGATGCGCTCGGCGTAGGAGAGCAGCTCGGCGACCGTCTCGTCGACGTCGACCGCGCGCCGGTTGAAGATCTTCACCAGCAGCGGGTTCTTCTGCGTGAGCGCACCCTCCACCTTCTGGCTGAGGATGTGCTCGTCGAAGAGGTCCTGGACGCGGATCCCGACCCGGTTCATCTTGTCCGCGTACGTGGGGCCGATCCCACGCCCCGTCGTGCCGAGCATCCGCTTGCCGAGGAATCGCTCGGTCACCCGGTCCATCGTGCGGTTGTAGGACGGGATGAGGTGCGCGTTCGCCGAGACGAGCAGCCGGGAGACGTCGACCCCGCGCTCCGTCAGGGCGTCGAGCTCGACGAAGAGAACCTCGAGGTCGATCACGACGCCGTTGCCGATCACGGGCGTGCAGCCGGGGGTGAGGATGCCGGACGGGAGCAGGTGGAGCGCGTACTTCTCGTCCCCGATGACGATCGTGTGGCCGGCGTTGTTGCCGCCGTTGAACTTCACGACGTACTGGACACGGGAGCCGAGCAGGTCGGTGGCCTTGCCCTTGCCCTCATCTCCCCATTGGGCGCCGACGAGAACGACAGCGGGCATGGCACTTCCTCTCTGCCCGCCCGGCCCCGGACGGGTCGGGCACGGAGCGACAACCGCCCAGGCTAACGGAGAACGGCCGCGCGCCCCCACGACGCGGGGCCCTCACTGCGCGTCCGTACCCCGACCGCTCAGGTCACCGGCGCGCGGCCGCACGACGGCCCACACGACCTTCCCGCCCCCCTCGACCGGTTGCCAGCCCCACTCCGCCAGCCGGCCGACGATGTGCATCCCGTAACCACCTGCACGGGCTACCTTGCCGCGCAACGCAGCGGGCGGCATCGGGCTCGAGTCCGTGACCTCGATGCGCAGCCCGTGGTCGGTGTCAGCGAGGTGCAGGCCTATCTCGCCCCACGCATGCAACACGGCGTTGGCGACCAGCTCGGAGACCACCAGCTCTACGGCCTGGGTGTCGTCGTAGCCCCATGCCGCGAGCGCGCCGAGGACGGCGTGCCGGGCGCGTCCCACGGATCGCCGGTCGGCGGGCAGGTTCCACCGGCGACTCGCGGCGGGCCTGTCGACGTCGTCGACGGCGGGGTCGGGAATGCGCACGACGACGACCGCCACGTCGTCCTCCGGGAAGGCGCCCAGCTCGGCCACGATCTCCTCCCCGAGACCCGCGGCATCTCGCGAGGTGAGCCGCGCGCACAGCTCGGAGAGGGCCTCGACGCCGTCGCGCATGGAGCGGTCGCGACGTTCCACGAGCCCGTCGGTGTAGAAGACGATGAAGTCCCCGGGCTGCGCGTGGACGCTGCCGCTGCTGCGAACCGGCTCGGCGCACCCGACGAGGAGCCCACCCCCGTCCTTGAGCGGCGTCACGACGCCGCTCCGGACAAGGAGCGGGGGCAGATGACCCGCGATGGTGTACGTCACGCCCCAGCCGTTCTCGTCGGGCTTCATCGCGGCGTAGGCCAGGGTGGCGTACCGGTCGAAGCGCATGCCGGACACGAGCCGGTCCACGCGACTCAGGACCGTGGCCGGGTCGATCAGCTCGCACGCGTAGGCCCGCACGATGGACCGCAGCTGGCCCATCATCGCTGCGGCCTCGACGTCGTGGCCCGTCACGTCCCCGATGACGACGCCGACCGTGTCGTCGCTGACGTGGACGATGTCGTACCAGTCACCACCGACCTGGGCGTGCTCCACGTTCGGGGCGTAATAGGTCCACACGTCGAGCCCTGCGACGTGTGCCTGCTCCGGCAGCATCGCGCGCTGCAACGTCTCGGCCAGGCGGTGCTCACGGGAGTAGAGGCGAGCGTTCTCCATGGCGAGGCCGACCCGTCGGGCGACCAGCTCAGCGATCGCGGTGATCTCACCTGCGGACTCGACGACTCGGGCGTCGGTCGCCCGGGGCAGCACCACGAGCACGCCGACCGGGTTGCGGCGCCCGAGCGCCGGGACGACGATCGCCCGGTCCGCCGCCGCCGCGTGCGCCGCGCGGTGCGAGCGGAGCCGGGCCACGAGCTGGGCCGCAGGGCTGCCGGCGGGGTACTCCCTGAACAGATCGATCTCGTTGCGGGCCTCGGCGCTGCCGGCGGCGTCGACGATCGGGTCGTCAGGCGAGGCGAGCCCGCGCGACGGCGCCGGCCGACGAGGCCAGGTCTCGTCCGGGTCCAGCCCGTCGATCTCGCGCAGCCCGGCGCCGTCGAGCACGAAGAACCCGGCCCACGAGACGAGGCGTCGTCTCAGCAGCTTCACGACGACGCGCAGCAAGGCCGGGTCGTCCACGTCCGCCATGAGCTCTGACACCTCGGCGACCAGGCTCAGACCGACGCGGGCCCGCCTCTCGACCTCGTACGAGCGGCGCTGGAGCTCGGAGCGTCGCACGTGGTCCGAGACGTCGTGCTGCACGCCGATCCACCGGACGACGCGCCCCTCGATGATGACCGGCGAGGCCGTGAAGGTGGACCACAGCTCGGCGCCGTCGTCGCAGTACCCGATCCCGGTGATCGTGCAGCGGTTGCCGCGCAGGACCTCCTGGTACATGCGATCGATCTCGCGCTCGTCCGTGTTCGCACCGATGAGCCGGTGCACAGCGCCGTCGATCATCTCCTCGAGCGTGTAGCCGAACGTTCGCGTGAATGCCGGATTGACCCACGTCACCCAGCTTCCGCCATTGATGATGTCGGCGATCATGACGGCGACATCCATCACGTCTAGGACCTCTAGTGCCTCTTCGCTGGTCAAGCGGTGGGACACGAAGGGCCTCCGATCCTCTAGCGTTATCTCTGTCCACGATGTTCGGCGCCCGACCCGGGGGGGAACCAAGCCGCCAACAGGAAGGAACACCGTTGAGCGACGCTAACAGCCCGACATCCTCTCCCGCTGAGGACGCGATCGAACCAGAGGAGTCAGCCGAACCAGGGGCCTCGACCGAAACACAGGACTCGACCGAGGTCGGCTCGGTGCACGTGATCGTCGCACCCGCCCGAACCCGCATCGTGCTGTCGGGGGAGATCGACGCCTCCCTCGGCGCCGAGCTGCAGGACGCGGCCGCGGACGCGGAAGCCGCCGCGCGACCCGTCGAGGTCGATGCCCGTCACGTCCGGTTCATGGACTCCTCGGGCGTGACGCTCCTCGCCCGCCTCGCGAGCCGGACGCCAGGACGCCTGCGCATCATCCGACCCCCGGACGTCGTGCGGTTCCTGCTCGAGGTGACCCACATCGGAGACCTCGCCGACATCGTCGACGACGACCCCGGCTTCGAGATCACCGGCGTGGACGAAGGCTTGACCGCCGACCTGTCCTGACCGCCGACCTGTCCTGCCTCGCCCACCCATGCTGAAGCCCCGGGAGGCCTCGCCTCCCGGGGCTTCATGCTGACGGTCGTGACCTGAGCGGACTCAGGTCACGAGCCGGGCTCAGAGCTTCTGACCGGCCGAGCGGAGCTGCTGGCAGGCCTCGACGAGGCGTGCGGTCAGGCCTGCCTCAGCCTTCTTGCCCCACACGCGCGGGTCGTAGGTCTTCTTGTTGCCGACGTCGCCGTCGACCTTGAGAACACCGTCGTAGTTCTTGAACATGTGGTCGACGACCGGGCGCGTGAACGCGTACTGGGTGTCGGTGTCGATGTTCATCTTGATGACGCCGTTGTCGACAGCCTCGGAGATCTCCGCGTCGGTCGAGCCCGAACCACCGTGGAAGACGAGGTCGAACGGCATGTCCTTGCCGAGCGACTCGCCGACGGCCTTCTGGATGTCGAGGAGGATGGAGGGACGCAGCTTCACGGCGCCCGGCTTGTACACGCCGTGCACGTTGCCGAAGGTCAGGGCCGTCAAGTAGCGGCCCTTCTCGCCGGAGCCGAGCGCGGCAACGGTCGCGAGACCGTCCTCGACCGAGGTGTAGAGCTTCTCGTTGATCTCGGCCATGTGGCCGTCTTCCTCGCCACCGACGACGCCGACCTCGATCTCGAGGATCGTCCTCGCGAGCTGCGAGAGCTCGAGCAGCTCGGCAGCGATGGCCAGGTTCTCGTCCAGCGGCACATTCGAACCGTCGTACATGTGCGACTGGAACGTCGGCAGCTTGCCGGCCTTGACCTGCTCGGCCTCGATCGCGAGCAGCGGCCGCACCCACGAGTCGAGGTTCTGCTTGGTGCAGTGGTCGGTGTGGAGGGCGACCGTGACCGGGTAGTTCTTCGCGACCTCGGTCGCGAACGCGGCGAGCGCGAGCGTCCCGGCGACGCGGTCCTTGCTCGACCCGGCGGCGTACTCGGAGCCGCCGACGGACACCTGGATGATGCCGTCGCTCCCGGCGTCGGCAAAGCCCTGAAGCGCGGCGTTGATGGTCTGCGATGACGTGATGTTGATGGCCGGATAGGCGAACTTGCCCGCCTTCGCCCGGTCCAGCATTTCGTTGTAGACCTCTGGGGTTGCGATCGGCATCGACTGAGCTCCTGTACTCGTGGCGGCCGGATTGGATCGTCCCGAGTCTTGCAGAAGACGTCCCTCGATGGGTTGGGCCCGGGTGCCCAGTTCCTGCGGTACGGGTCCGATGTTCGGACGGCACGACGGCAAGCACGCGGTCCGGGACGTCAGTCCCCCCGCATCACCTCGGCGTGCTGGGCGATCCACGCGTGCATCGCGATGGCACCCGCCGCACCCGCGTTGATCGACCTGGTAGAGCCGAACTGGGCGATGGCCAGCACAGCGGTGGCAGCGGCGCGCGCGCCGTCGGAGAGGCCCACGCTCTCCTGGCCGAACAGGAGCACGCAGCGACGCGGCAGCGCATAGCCCTCCAGCGGGACCGAGCCGGGGAGGTTGTCGATCCCGATCACCGCAAGGTCCTCGCCCGAGGCCCAGGCGAGGAGGCCGGCGACGTCCTCGTGATACCGCACGTGCTGGTAGCGGTCGGTGACCATGGCGCCTCGGCGGTTCCACCGCCGGCGACCGACGATGTGCACCGCCTCGGCCGCGAACGCGTTGGCGGTGCGGACGACCGAGCCGATGTTGAGGTCGTGCGCCCAGTTCTCGATCGCGACGTGGAAGGGGTGCCTGCGGGTGTCGAGGTCGCCGCGGATCGCCTCGACGGTCCAGTAGCGGTACCGGTCGACGACGTTGCGGGCGTCGCCGTGGGCGAGCAGGTCGGCGTCGTAGCGCAGCACGCCGTCGACCACGAGCTCGGGCCAGGCCTCCGGTCCGCCCGGCCAGGGGCCGACCCCGATCGCGTCCGCGGCGATCTCACGTGGGATGACGTGCGCAACATCACGGTCGACGTCCACAGTTTCTGCCGATCTCCCGTCCGGTCATCCACGGCAACGCCCGTACCCTGGAAACGTGCCCATGCTGACGTCGATCGCGACGACCCTGCCTCTCGCGCCGCTACCTATGATCGGTCCCGACTGGCTCGACCCGGCCACCATCCTCGAGAACCTGGTGAGCTGGCTCGGGCCGTGGGCGGTCCTCGGCGTCTGCGCCATCATCTTCGCGGAGACGGGTCTGCTGGTCGGGTTCTTCCTTCCCGGCGACTCCCTGCTCTTCACGCTCGGCATGTTCGTCGGGGCCGGCACGATCGGCGTCCCGCTCCCGCTCGTGCTGGCGCTGACGTTCACGGCGGCGGTGCTGGGCAACTCGACGGGCTACTACATCGGGCACCGCGCCGGACCGCGGGTCTTCGACCGCCCCGACTCGCGCTTCTTCAAGCAGGAGTATGTGGAGCGGACTCACGCGTTCTTCGAGAAGCACGGCGGGAAAGCCATCATCCTCGCCCAGTTCGTCCCCATCGTGCGGACCTTCACCCCGGTCATGGCAGGCGTCGGCCGGATGAGCTTCCGGCACTTCATCGCGTTCAACATGATCGGGGCGCTGCTCTGGGCGGTCGGCGTGACGTTGCTCGGCGTGTGGCTGGGCGGCTTCGCCTTCGTCCAGCACAACATCGAGTACATCCTGCTGGCCATCATCTTCGTGTCGATCACGCCGATGATCATCGAGTTCCTCCGCAGCCGCGCCGCGCTGCGCCGGGTCCGGCACCTCGGCGAGACGATCGGCCCGGACGACGCCGCCTGAGCCGGTCCGCACGAACGGGGTCGCCGACCGACACGGCCGAGCGACCCCGCCCGAGGCGCGAGATCAGTCCCGCGGCGGGTACCCCGGCTGGCCGCCCCCCTGGCCCGGGGGGAACCCGCCCGGTTCGCCACCGAGCGGCCCTCCGCTGCGATCGTCCGAGCCGGGGGCCACGGGACCGGACCCGTAGACGCCCGTCGTACCGCTCGTGTCCTGGAACGACACCCGCGGGGCCTGGCGCACCGCCGGCTCGTTGGCCTCGAAGTACTCGGCGCGCTTGAACCCGAACATGCGCGCGATGATGTTCGGCGGGAACGTCTCGACCCGGGTGTTCATCGTCCGCACGTTGGCGTTGTAGTACCGCCGGCCAGAGGCGATCCGGTCCTCGGTGTTCGTGAGCTCCGCCTGCAGCGCCGTGAAGTTCTCGCTCGCCCGCAGCTGCGGGTAGGCCTCGGCGACGGCAAAGAGTCGGCCCAGGGCCTGCGAGAGCGCGTTCTCCTGGCGAGCCTGCTCGGCAGGGCCCGCCCCGGGGTTGGCGGCGGCGGACCGTGCGCGGGTGACCTCGTCGAACACGGCGCGCTCGTGGGCCGCGTAGCCCTTGACGGTCTCGAGGAGGTTGGGGATCAGGTCGTAGCGCCGGTGGAGCTCGACGTCGACCTGGCGCCAGGCCTCCTGGACCAGGTTCCGAAGCCTGACGAGCCCGTTGTAGGTCGCGATCGCCCAGAAGGCGACGATCACGACCAGCGCGATGACGACGACGAGGACGATGCCGCCAACTTCCATCAGGACCTCCGGTCCGCTTGGGATGATGCCTCGATCGTACTCAGCCCCCACCCCTCGCCGAACGCATCGTTGCTCGGCCGTGCGAGGCGGCCGGGGCGACAAATGATGCGTTCGGCGGGTGGGCCGGGTGCGTCGGGGCAGGCCGGGTGGGTCGCGGAATCAGTCGAGGTCGAGGTCCGCCACGCCCAGGACGGCGACGTAGGGCACGCCCTCGGCCTCGATCCGTTCGCGGGCGCCGGTGTTCCGGTCGACGACGACGCCGACCCCGACCACCTGGGCGCCGGCCGCACGCAGGGCCTCGATCGCCGTGAGCGGGCTGCCGCCCGTCGTCGACGTGTCCTCGACGACGACGACGCGACGTCCGGCCACGTCGGGGCCCTCGATCTGGCGCCGGAGCCCGTGCCCCTTGGCCTCCTTGCGTACGACGAACGCGTCGAGCGCGAGGCCCCGCGACGCCGCGGCGTGCAGCAGCGCCGTCGCGACCGGGTCCGCTCCCATCGTGAGGCCGCCCACGGCGTCGACCTCGCCGGCGCCGAGGCCGGCCTCCTCGAGCGCGTCGAGCATGACGTGCCCGATGAGAGGAGCGGCCTCGTGGTGCAGGGTCGCCCGCCGCATGTCGACGTAGTAGTCGGACTCCAGGCCGCTGGCCAGGGTCACGCGGCCGCGCACGACGGCCAGATCCCGGACCAGGGCGGCCAGCTGCTCGCGCGGGGTGGGGGAAAGGGCGTCGCCGGTGCTCGTCACGACCGTCAGCGTACTGAGTCGAGCGATCAGCCCTTGCCGCGGATCTTC
>JAHECE010000261.1:1687-3470 GCA_024641895.1 Actinomycetales bacterium | reverse complement strand
CAAGATCGTGGTCTTCGCCTCCCGAGCGAGCAACTTCCCGCCGGAGGTCACCCAGCTGCCGCCGGGTTGCCCGACGCCGGAGGACTTCTGCCTCGAGTCCGAGATCTACGGCAAGAACCTCTCGACAGGTGTCCTGAGCCTCCTCTCGCTCGGCTCGCGGGGGGACGGAGAGTATGCGGACGCACAGTCGTCGGCGCCGGTCTTCGCCGCGCTCTCGGCGGACGGGACCACGGTGGCGATCGGAACCGGCGATGTGCTCAGCGCCGAGGACACGGACGTGTACGGAGCTCCGGACATCTACGTCCGCGACCTGCTTCCCGGCCCGGTTCCCGGCCCGGCGACGCTCGTCTCGAACCAGGTGGCGCCGGCCGGCTCCCTCTACTCGTTCTACGTGCCGTCGATCTCGGCCGACGGCACCGCGGTGGCGTTCCAGGGCTGGGCGGGGGGTCCGGACCAGGTGTTCCTTCGCGACCTCGCGGACCCCCTGCCGGTGATCGCGTCACAGACCGCCGGCGGTGATGTCGGTAACGGCCTCTCGCAGACGGCGTTGCTCTCCGGGGACGGTGCATCTCTGGTCTTCGCCTCCAACGCCACCAACCTCGACCCGGCCGACACCGACTCGACCTCCGACGTCTACCTCAAGGACATCGCGACCGGAACTATCTCGCTCGTGTCCCAGGACGACGACGGACTGAAAGGGAACTCGGGCTCCTGGCCGGTGAAGTCACTCGACGTCGTGGCCGGGGCGCCGGGCGGAATCTTCACCTCCTTCTCGACCAACCTCGACCCGGCCGTGAACAGCCCTTATGAGTACGGCTACTTCCTCAAGCGGCTCGCGGCGGCCGTTCCCCCGCCGCCGCCGGACGCCGACGGAGACGGCATCGTCGACACCCTTCAACCGGCCGGCACGGCGTCCGGGGCGTTCGTCGACGACTCGACGACACCGGAGACCGTTGGCTCGATCGTGGACCGGAACGGGCTCGACGTCACGGTGGCAGACGCGCCCGAAGCCGGCGACGGCGTGTTCGTCACGGTGGGCGCGGGCGTCGGCTCTGCCACGCTCTCCGTCTGCGGGTTGACCCTGAAGCTCACCGCCGGCACGACGGCGGTCCTCACCTGCGGCAGTGTGATCGTGACGACGCTGGCAGGCTCGGTCACGGTCGAGGTCGACGGCGCCCTGATCACGGTAGCGATACCCGAGGGTGCCTCGGCCGAGGTCGGCGACACGGCCGCCGGAGCCCAGGTGAGCCGCGTCGTCGGGGACGGTGTGACGGTCACGGTCAACGGAGTGCCCACCGAGCTCACGGCCGGCGCCGACGCACAGGACTTCAACAGCTGGGTTGCCGCGGGCTTCTCCGCGCCCGTGGACAACGCACCCGTGCTGAACCGCCTGAAGTCGGGCCGGGCGGTGCCGCTCAAGTGGCACCTCACGGACGCCGACGGCCGGCCGGTGACGAACCTGATGGCGGCCTCGGTCAGCGTGCAGCACTACGACTGCGGGCTGTCGGTCACCACCGACACCGTGGAGCAGACGGCAGCAGGCGGTAGCGGTCTGCAGAACCTCGGCAACGGTGACTACCAGCTCAACTGGAAGACGAGCACCGGCTGGTCGGGCTCGTGCAAGGCCATGAGCCTCGACCTGGGCGGGGGCGTGAGCCTGAGCGCCCTCTTCCAGTTCACCAAGTAGGCGAGTCGACCAAGGAAGCGGGTCGGCGCCCCGCTCCCCGTGACCCTTGCCGCCGAACGCATCGCTTCTCGGCTGAGACCGGTCGGGTAGCCGACA
>JAHECE010000261.1:0-1677 GCA_024641895.1 Actinomycetales bacterium | reverse complement strand
GCGTCGTCCGGCAGGCGCAGGGCCCCGTAGCCCTCCTTCAGGACCGTGCCCTCGCCGGCGACGACGACGTCGGCCAGCATCCGCAACGCCTTGAACACATCGTGGTCGGCCTCGTCGTTCAGCGGGCCGGAGAGCCCGTTGTGCGTGGCCGCGCCGTCGATGCTCGAGATGAAGTTCATCCGGAGGTGGGGGACGGTTCGATCGGGGACCGCGTAGCGGCTGACCAGGTCCTCGACGTCGAGCATGGCTTCAGCGTGACACGGTGGCCGCGGTTGCGTGACGGAGGGCGCCGTCGGTCTCACGAGGACCGCATGGTGCCGCCGAACGCATCGTTTCTCGGGGCCTACATGTTGTGCGCGAGGTACGCAGGCTCGCGCAGGCCCAGCACCGCCTCGGTCAGCCGGACGGCGTCGACCGTGGGCCGGACGTTGTGCACACGCACGATCCGCGCGCCCTGCGCCACGCACAGCGCAGCAGCGGCCACGGAGCCGTAGACGCGGTCGCCGCGCGGCCTGTCGATCGTCTCGCCGATGAAGTCCTTGTTGGACAGCGCCACGAGGGTCGGCAGGCCGATCGCCGTGATCTCCGCGAGGCGTCGGGTGATCTCGAGGGTGTGCAGGGTGTTCTTGTTGAGGTCGTGCCCGGGGTCGATCACGAGCTGTTCCGGTGCGATCCCGTGCCGCTCCGCGAAGGCGACGCGGTCGCGCAGGAAGCGGGCGACGTCGTGGACCACGTCCGCGTACTGCGGCTTGCGGTGGTGCGTGTGCGGGGCGGCGAGGGAGTGGGCGACGACGATCGTCGCGCCGGTCTCGGCGACCGCCTCGGCCATCCCCGGGTCCCGCAGCCCGTAGGTGTCGTTGATGACGGCGGCTCCGGCCGCGACGGCGGCCCGCGCGACCTCGGGGCGGTAGGTGTCGACGGAGACGACGACGTCGGAGCGCGCTGTGAGTGCCTCGACCACCGGGAGCACCCGGTCCAGCTCCTCGGCCACCGACACCTCCGGGGTGTCCGGCGAGAAGGGGACGCCGCCGACGTCGACCCAGTCCGCGCCGTCGGCCACCGCAACCAGTGCCGACTCGACGGCACGCTCGAGCGCGTAGTTCTCGCCCTTGTCGTAGAAGGAGTCGGGTGTGCGGTTGACGATCGCCATGACGGCGACCTGCCGGTCGAAGTCGAAGGTGCGGCGTCCGATGGTGCGCACGGGCGCGACCAAGGACGGGAGGGTGAAGCCCGGGGACATCGGCCCGTCGAGGCTGAACCCGGAGGGTGCGTCGGGTGCGGGCATCGAGGCTCTCCTAGTCGTGGGGGGCGACAGGCGATCGCCGCGATCGGCTCAATGAGCTCACTCTGTCCCGCCATTGTCGCCGACCGTCGTCGGCACGCCCGCGTTCGTGGGTGGTCACTCCCGTTCTTCGGGCCCGGACGCCCCGCCGGATGCACGATCCGTTGCCGATGCAGTCGTGAGTTCGTTGTGAAGGGTGCCTCGGTGCGGAAGAGTCCTCCCTGGACGCCGTCGGGCCCCCGCCCGCGGAGTGTCCCGTGCCGGAGCATGCCGTGCCGGAGCGCGCCGCCAGAGAAGGAACGCAGGAGGGATCATCCGTGACCGCATCCGACATCACCGCGACGCCTGAGTGGGCGGCGCTGGGCTCGCACTTCGAGAGCGTGCGGGACACGCAC
>JAHECE010000260.1 GCA_024641895.1 Actinomycetales bacterium | reverse complement strand
CCGAGATCGTCGGCGGGGAGCTCGCAGGTGTGATCGTCCTGTCGCTTGGTCGGCACAGGAAGCGGGCGCTCGACCGGCTCCTCGAGCAGGAGGGCCGGTCCTTCCTTCTGGGTCGCCGCCGATCGAGGGCTGCTGGGGAGGTGAGTCGGCTTCGGGGGGTGTTGTCACCACGGTCACCACGTCACCGCTAGCTGGCTGACCAGCGTCGATGCAGGGGACTGGTGGTGACCGTACCGGTGACCAGCCCATGCGTCGGTAGTCGTACGGTCACCGCCCGCGAGGCTCCACGGCGAGGCTTGGTCCGCTCGGTCCCGCGTGGCCCTTGCTAGGGCCACTTCGGTTTCTCCCCAACATGCTTGTTCACATGCCTTGGCGGATGTTCACCGGGGCTGACCTCCGTGTGTACAGGTGGTGAGGGGCCTTCGCTCCGCCGGGAACGGGCTGGCCTGCCGTGCCTCGTGAGGGGCAACCTCAACCGAAACTCCAACCGGGTCCGCGCCCGGTGGCCGGTGGATGACCACTGGAGCCGCCTCGCCTCGGTTGTCAGCGCGCTCCGCTCTGGAGCGCCGCCGCGGGGCGCACGACCGCCGGGCCTGCTGCGGCAACGATCGGTTGCCGTGTGCACCAGCAGGCCCGGCGGCCTCGTGGGGCGATCCGCCTGACCCCGGGCCTCGCACCCGAGCGGATCGCGTCACTACTCACCCCGGTTGGTTCCCGGACGGGCCGGGGTGTCTCGAGCGAGCCCGGTTACGGCTCGATCGTGACCTTGATGGCGGTCCCGCCGGTGACCGCTTCGACACCCTCGACGAACTTTTCGAGGGGGAGTCGGAGGGTGATCAGGTCGGCGACCGGCACGGCACCGGAGGCGATGTACTCGAGCGCCTTGCGGTTGTGGTCCGGGCTCGACCCGTTGGCTCCGACGACGGTGAGTTCGCGGTAGTGCACGACGTTCGAGTCGAACGTGATCGTCGGCTTGTCCTTCGGCAAGCCACCGAACAGGCTGATCCGTCCGCGCAGCGCAGCCATCTGGAGGGCGTCCTCCTGGACCTTTCCCGCGCCGGCGGCCGTGATGATCACGTCCGCGCCACGCCCCTCAGTCAGGCGCATCACCTCGGCGACCGGGTCGACCTCGGCCGAGCAGATCGCGGCATCGGGCTGGACCCGCTCCGCGGAGAGGTCGAGGCGCTCCCGGGAGAGCTCGACAAGGAAGACCTTCGCGGCGCCGCGAGCCCTGGCCAGCCGCACGTGGATGCAACCGATCGGTCCGGCGCCGACGACGACGACGATGTCGTCCTCGCCGACGTTTGCCAGTTCCTGGGCGTTCAGGGCGCAGGCGAACGGCTCGGCGACCGAGGCCTCGGCGAACGAGACGTTCTCGGCGATCCGGTTGAGGCCGTTGACCTTCAGGACCTCCTCGGGGATGACGATGTACTGCGCGAGTCCGCCGTCCCAGTGGTAGCCGACCGCCTTCTGCGTGGGACACACGGTCTGCCAGCCGCGCTTGCAGTAGTCGCACTCCCCGCAGGGGACGGCGGCGATCACCTGGACGCGGTCGCCGACCTGCCATCCGCCCGCAGCGTCGGGGCCGACCTCCACGACCTCGCCGGCGAGCTCGTGACCCAGGACCCGGGGCGGGTCGAGGCGGTGGTGGCCGTGGTGGAAGATCTTGGCGTCCGTGCCGCAGATGGAGTTGGCGCGGACCCGGAGCTTGACCTCCTTCGGGCCCGGCGTCGGCTCGGGGCTGTCCTCGAGCCGTACGTCCTTGGGGGCGTAGTAGCGGGCAACCAGCATGATCAGTGCTCCTCGTCGTCGTTGTCGGGTGGGCGGTCCTCGCCCGTCGCGTCGTGCGGCTTCTCGGCCTGTGTCAGGTCCCCGACCCGGTAACCCCGATTCGGCCGCTGGCCCGACGATACCCGTCAGGTGCACCAGTGTCCAGAACGTATGTGCACCCGTAGAAGTGTCCCGGTCGGTGCAGGCCGCTAAGCGCGGTACTGAGCGTGGGAGCCGGCCGAAGGCGGGGGAAGGCTTGGGTGCCGTCGGCGACGCTCATCGTCTACTGGCACACGTGCGGCGGGAGATCCACGCTGGAGGGATCTCGTGCGCGCTGGGGTCGACGTCAGGGTTCTCAGATCTCGGCCGCCACCGAGGTGGCCTGTGCGACGGTGCGGGCGCGTGCCGGCTTCATCCGGGCGTGGGGGTGTCGGCCTGCGCGCTCTCCGAGTCGAGGTAGCCGTCGATCGCGCGGGCCGTGGTGGCGTCGGTGACCAGGACGCTGATGAGGCCCGCGCGCGCGGCCCCGATTGCCGCGCGCGCCTTCGTGGCGCTACCTGCCAGGCAGATGACGTGGGGGATCCTGCGTAGCTGGTCCGGGCTTGCGCCGAGGAGCTTGCGGTCGTCGCTGTAGGGCACGAGCTGCCCGTCGATCGTGAAGGACCAGCCGGCCACGTCGCCGGCTGCGCTCTGCAGCGCGGGGTCCTCTACCGGGAAGCCGGTCGCCGCATACGTCGCGTCGGGCTTGGGCCAGGCGCCGACCCCTACCACCGCGACCTTGGCGGTGTCCCAGAGCTCGGCGCTGCGCCGGAGCTCCGCGTCCGAGAACAGGGCGGCGTAGACGCTCGCCGAGACGAGGGCCGGCGCGTGGAAGAAGCGTGGCTGCGCCCCGAGGGAGCGCGCGAGCGTGCGTACGATCTCGTTGGGCTGGAACCAGGGTCGGTCGCTCGCGTTGCCGCCCATCGCGGGTGCGACGATCACGCCCGGGTAGGACCGGCGCACATGGAGACTGAGGCTGTGGACGGCTCGGCCCCACGAGACGAGGATGACGTCGCCGCTCGCCAGTCCGGCGTCGTCCAGCGCGACACCGAACGGCTCGGCAAGAACGGGGCCAGGCTCTGCTTCGTCCGCTCGTCCAGGGGCGACATGGACCCCCCTGAGGCCGAGCCGCTCGCGCAGACGCGGCGCCAGTGCGGGGTCGATGCCCGGCGGGACGATCTCGATCCGGACGATTCCCTCGTCGCGCGCCCGGCTGAGGAGCCGACTCACGGTCGGGCGACTCACTCCGAGACGTTCGGCGATCTGCTGCTGCGAGGCGTCGTGCTCGTAGTACATCGTCGCAGCGGTCACCAACAGCTCGGAGTCCTCGGGCAGCTTCTGGCGGCTCACGGTGCTGATCCTCTCGTGGTAGCGCCCGCACTGCCAGCGCATGTGCACCCGCAAGTGGCCACGACAGATGGCAGCCGAACCGGACCGCGACCGGAAACACGCGTGCGTGACATTGGTCACAGCCTCACTCTCGACATCGGAGCCATGACAGGGTACGTTCGACCTGCACAGCCGTTCTGCACACCGGTGCAGGCACCCGTCCGAAGGGAAACAGCATGTCAACCATCGTGGATGCGCAGCCAGCGGGGGCGTCGTTGCGTGTACGAGTCCAGAAGTTCGGCACGTTCCTGTCGAACATGATCATGCCCAACATCGCGGCGATC
>JAHECE010000051.1 GCA_024641895.1 Actinomycetales bacterium | reverse complement strand
TTCGCCGCTTCCTGGTTGGACTCCGCGACTGCCCGCAGGAGCTCGGCGCGGTCCACGCGCACGCTGCGGGGCGCGGAGATGCCGAGCCGAACGGTGTCGTTCCGCGTGTCGACGACGGTGATGACGATGTCCTCACCGATGACGATCTGCTCGCCCACGCGTCGACTCAGCACCAGCACGCTTCGACCCTAGCCGGTAGGCCAACCGATCGAGGCCTCCGGCACGGGCATGGCGGCGCACTGGTGCAGCAGACGCAGCCAGGCCACCTGGGTGGCGGGGCGTCTGTCGAGCCAGCCGATCGGGTGTCCCAGCCCGAGCAGTGCCCCTGGTCGGCTGCAGACGCGCGCGTTGCGGACGGCGAGGGCGCTGACGGGCACGGACGCGGAGAGTGCGGCGAGCTCCTCCCGGAGCTCGTCGGCCGGTCGCAGGGCGTCAACCGTGGCCCACACCTGGGTCGGCTCGAGCGAGCGCAGCACCGCTCGCGCGCCCTCGCGGACCCGGCCCGAGCGGGTGGGGATGACCGCGAGGACGAGGGCGTCTCGTGCCTGCTCGCGCAGGTCCCGCGCCGACTCGGGCCCCGAGAGGATGTGCCCGCCCCCGGGCCAGTCCGCCTGGCGCACGTGGGCGAGCTGTACCGGCGCGGCGATCCGCCGGAGCATCTGGGCGCACAGGTCGAGGGCATCTTCCGTTGCCCCGACCAGGGCGATCACCTGTCCAGGGTCTTGCGCAAGCGGACGGGCCGGCGCCACGCGGACCATCAGCTCCTCGAGCGCCTCGGTCAGCGACGCGGTGGCAGGCACGAGGGCCTCGGGGACGCCGAGGGCCCTGAGGGTGTGGGGCGCGGTGATCGCGAAGTGCCGGGGACGGTCGGCCCGAACGGGACTCTTCGTGGTCGCGGCGCGGGGTGCGGACTCGAAGCCGAACAGCAGGTCGGAGAGCGAGTCCGGGACGTCCGGGTCGCGCGGCGGTCGAGGCGGCGCCGGCACGGCTTCCGGCGGCCTCGGTTCCGCGGCGACGGCGGTCGGGCCGCCGCCACCTTCGGGACGGGCGGCGATGGCTCGCCGGCCGTCGTTGCCGACCAGGGCGCGCGGGTTCCGGGAGGGGAACTCGACCTTGATCTCGTACCGGCCCGGCCCCGCGAAGAAGCTGCGCCCGCGGCGCACCCGTTCGGCCTGGACGACCCGGCCGCCCAGCGTTCGTGCCTGCTCGAGCAGCGGTGGCAGGCTCTCGCCCTCAAGTAGCAAGTGCGTGACGGACACCGACAACCCCCACTGTGTCGATCGGACGGGACGTCTGCGAGACCTCGCTGTAGGAGAGCACCGGCAGGCGCGGCACCGCGAGCGCGACGAGTCGCCGAAGCGCGGGGCGGATGGCCGGTGAGCACACGAGGACGACTTCCTTGCCGCTGGCCTCGGCCTTCTGGACCTCGGTGCGAGCAGCGTCGAGGAGGCGTTCGACCTGGTCCGGTGGGAGGGCGAGCATGGTGCCCGGGTCCCCGGTGCGCAACGACTCGAGCAGCGTCTGCTCGGTGACGGGCTCGATCGTGAGGGCTCGTAGGGCGCCGTCCGAGCACGCCCGCTCGACGATCGACGCGCCGACGGCCAGCCTGGCGGCCTCGATGAGGGCTTCCGGCTCGGTCGAGGACTTCGCCCGCAGGGTCAGGGCCTCGTAGATGCGGGCGAGGTCGAGGATCGGGACCCCTTCGGCGAGCAGGCCCTGGAGGACGCGTTGCACCTCGCCCAGCGTCAGGAGGGAGGGCACGAGCTCCTCCACCACGGACGGGTTGGTCGCCTTGAGGCCCTCGTTGAGCACCCGCACGTCCTCGCGTCCGAGAAGTCGCGCCGCGTGATCGGCCACGATCGACGAGAGGTGGGTGATGAGGACGGAGGTCCGGTCGACGACCGTGGCGCCGGCCATCTCCGCGTCGTGACGCAGCTCGGCCGGGATCCAGCGCCCGGGCAGCCCGAAGACGGGCTCGGTGACGGTGGTCCCGGGGAGGCTGTCGAGCCCGTCCCCGAGGGCGAGCATGCGCCCGGCCGGTGCCTGGCCGATGCCGACGTTGACGCCCGACATCCGGACGGCGTACGTGGCGTGCGGGAGGTCGACCGAGTCGCGGGTGCGCACGGGAGGCAGGACGAAGCCCATCTCCAGCGCGGTCTTGCGACGCAGTGCCCGGACGCGGGTGAGGAGGTCGTGCTCGCCCGGGCCGCCGACGAGGTCGACGAGGTCCGGTGCGAGCAGGATCTCCAGGGCGGGCACCCGCATCTGCTCGAGGAGCACCTCGGTGCTGTCGGGCTGCGGCTGGACCAGCGCGACCTCGGCGGACTCCTCGGCGCTGGCGGCGAGCCGCGCGTCCTGGGCGCGGATCCGCTGCGCGGCGACGATCAGGGCCGACCCGACCATCATGAACGGGAGCTTCGGGATCCCCGGGACGAGCGCGAGCCCGATCGCGGCGCCCCCGGCGATGAGCAGGGCGTTGCGGGACTGGGTCAGCTGGGCGCCGGCCGCGGTGCCCATGTCGGCGTCCGCCGTCGCGCGGGTGACCACGAGGCCGGTCGCCACCGACATGAGCAGTGCTGGGATCTGGGTCACCAGCCCGTCGCCGATGGTCAGCAGGCTGTAGGTCTCCAGCGACTCGGAGGCGCTCAGGCCCCGCTGGAGCATGCCGATCGCGAACCCGCCGATGAGGTTGATGATCGTGATGACGATGCCGGCGATCGCGTCGCCCTTGACGAACTTCGAGGCGCCGTCCATCGAGCCGTAGAAGTCCGCCTCGGCCGCGACGTCCGCCCGCCGCACCCGCGCCTGGGCCTCGTCGATGAGGCCGGCGTTGAGGTCGGCGTCGATGGCCATCTGCTTGCCGGGCATCGCGTCGAGGGTGAAGCGAGCGCCGACCTCCGCCGCCCGGCCGGCACCGTTGGTGATCACGGCGAACTGGATGACGACGAGGATCACGAAGATGACGAGGCCGATGACGAGCGACCCGCCGACCACGAAGTGCCCGAACGCGTCGATGACCTGGCCGGCGTAGCCGTCGCGCAGCACCAGCCGGGTCGAGGCCACGTTGAGGCCCAGCCTGAAGAGGGTGAGCACGAGCACCAGCGACGGGAAGACCGACAGGTCCAGTGGGCGCCGGATGTACATGGTCGTGAGCAGTACCAGCACGGAGCCGGTGATGTTGAGGGCGATCAGCAGGTCGAGCAGCGGGGCAGGCAGCGGCACGACGAGCACGAGCACGACCCCGACGACGCCGATCGGCGTCACCAGCTGGGAGATCTTGAGGTTCCCCACGGGTCCTTCCCTTCTTCAGGCCGGTTGCGGCGCGCGGTGGAAGCCTGCTGCGCTGCCGCGCCGGCGCAGGAGCATGACAAAGGCGAGCACCCGGGCCACGGCCTCGTAGAGGTGCTCCGGTACCTCCTCGCCGAGGGCGCACGCGGCGTTCAGCGTGCGGGCCAGGGCGATGTCCTGGACGACGGCGACGTGGTGGCGGACGGCGCGCTCGCGGATCCTGGCGGCGACGTGGCCCGAGCCCTTGGCGACCACGCGGGGGGCGCCGTCGCCCGGCTGGTAGCGCAGGGCAACGGCGACGTGCGTCGGGTTGACCAGGACGACGTCGGCGGTCGCGACCGCGGCCATCATCCGGTTCCGGCTCACGGCGAGCTGCTTCGCTCGGATGGCGCCGCGCAGCTGCGGGTCGCCCTCGGACGTCCGGTGCTCCTCCTTGATCTCCTGCTTCGTCATCCGCGTCTGCTTGCGGTTGCGCCTGATGACGACGACGACGTCGATCACCGCGAGGACCAGGCCGGCCACGACAGCCCAGGTCAGCAGGGCTGCGGCCCTGGTTCCGATCTGGGCGAGGACCTCGCTCAGGGGAAGCTGGCCGGAGAGCTGGACCAGCGGGACCATCGAGGAGACGGCGACGTACAGGACGGCGCCGACGACCGCCGTCTTCAGGCCCGCCTTGGCCCCCTGCCACCAGGCCTGTGGGCCGACGAGCTGCTTGGTTCCCTTGAGCACGTTCAGCTGCTTGAACTTCGGCTTCAGCCGCTTCATCGAGGGGTGCACGCCGCCCTGCGCGGTCGACCCGATGATGGCGGCCACGCAGGCCGCCGCCATCAGCGGCGTCAGGGTGGACAGCATCGACCAGAGGCCGTCCCCCATCGCCTGGATCGCGGCCTCGCGGCTCGGGCTCGCGGCGACGTTCGCGGCGACCCGGAGCTGGTCCTGCGCCGCCGCGGCGCCGCGCTGCAGGGTGGCGGGCAGCGCGACTGCGGCCGCTGCGACCACGAGCCAGGCGGAGAGGTCCTGGGAGCGGCCGAGGCTGCCGTCGGCGCGGACCTTCTTCATCCGCTGCGGCGTGGCCTGCTCGGTGCGCTCGCCGCCCCCGGCGCCGCCGCTCATCGGAGCACCTTCAGGAGAGCCGACATCGCGTCCTCGAGCAGCCAGGCGACGACGCCGGGCAGGGCGACGATCGCGACGGTGCCGAGGGAGAGGGTGATGAGGATCTTCAGGGGGAAGCCGAGGGCGAAGGCGTTGAGGGCGGGCGCCACCCGGGTGAGCAGGCCGAGCCCCATGTCGGCCAGGAAGAGGACCGCGATGAGCGGTCCGGCCACCTGCAGCGCGGCAAGGAACATCTCGCCTACGGCGACGGTCAGCCCGTCCGCCAGGGCGGGGATCGAGATGCCGGCGCCCAGCGGTATCGCGGCGAACGAGCGGGCCAGCCCCCCGATGACGAGCTCGTAGCCACCGGAGACGAAGAGCAGCACGGTCGCGGTGAGGGCGTAGAGCTGGGCGAAGCGCCCGCCCCGCGTCATCGACATCGGGTCGAAGGCGCTGCTCATCTCGAAGCCGCCGAACATGTCGATCAGCGAGCCGGCGCCATGGACCGCCGAGAAGACGACGGCGACCATCATCGCGAGCCCGCCGCCCACCAGGGCCTCGCCCAGGGCGCGGCCGAGGAACTCCGCCGTCGAGGCGCTCGGCGCGGTCTCGGGCGGCAGCACGGCCAGGGCCAGGCCGACGCCGAGCATCGCCTTCACCGCCCCCGGGATGGCGCGGTGGGAGAAGGGGGGTGCGATCACCAGGAACAGCGTCGTGCGCACCGCTGCCAGGAGCAGCGGCTCGAGCTCGCCCACCAGGTCCATGCCGCCTCATCCCGCCAGGAGGTCGGGGATGCGGTCGAAGAGCTCGGTCGTCGTCATCACGAGCTCGGACATCATCCAGTTCCCGGACAGCATCAGCGCGAGGCCCACGGCGATGGCCTTCGGCACGAAGCTGAGGGTGATCTCCTGGATCTGGGTGACGGACTGCAGCAACGAGACGGAGAAGCCGACGACCAGCGCGGTGATCAGCGCAGGAGCGGCCAGTTTCGCGGCGAGGACGAGTCCCAGCTGGGCGATGTCGATGACGGCGTTGGTGTCCATCAGTAGCTTCCCACCAGGGTGCGGGTGATGAGCGTCCAGCCGTCCACGAGCACGAAGAGGAGGATCTTGAAGGGCAGCGAGATCATCACCGGCGGCAGCATCATCATGCCCATCGACATGAGCACCGCGGAGACGACGAGGTCGATGACCAGGAACGGCACGAAGATGACGAAGCCGATGATGAAGGCGGCCCGCAGCTCCGAGAGCATGAAGGCCGGCACCAACGTCTGGAACGCCACGTCGTCGGGGGTCTGCGGGTTCGGCAGGTCGGCCGCGCGGGTGAGCAGCGCGATGTCCGACTCGCGCGTGTGCTCGAGCATGAATCCCCGCAGGGGGACCTCGGCCGCGCCCAGCGCTCCGGCGAAGTCCAGCTCGCCCGCCAGGTAGGGCTGCACGGCATCGGCGTTCACGTCGCTGATGACGGGCCCCATGATGAAGATCGACAGGATGAGTGCGAGCCCGGCGAGGATCTGGTTCGGCGGCAACCCCTGGAGCCCGAGGGCGTTCCGGGACAGCGCCAGCACGATGAAGATCCGGGTGAAGCTCGTCATCATCAGCAGCAGCGACGGTGCCACCGAGAGCAGGGTGATCCCCAGCAGGACGACGATCGAGGACGACGGCGCCGCGAGCTGTCCGTTGATCTCGATCCCGATCGGCGCGTCCGAGGGTGCAGCCGGGTCGGCGGGAGACGCCGGCGACGAGGGCGGGACGGGGTCGATCGGCGCGGCGTGGGCAGCCGAGGCGCCGATGACGACGAGGAGCAGGCCGATGAGCAGGCCGATGAGCAGTGCCGATCCGAGGAAGCGGGCGACCCGGACGGAGGCACCGGGTTCCGGCGCCTCGTCCGGGTGCATCGGCGGCCAGACCCCCGGCATCGCCGTCGTCATGGTGTCCCTGCCCGATGGGCGCCGTGCCGGCTACCCCAGGCCCGCGCCCACGTGGCGGGGTCGAGCAGTGCGCTCGGGCCGGGACGGATCGCGTTCGGCTGAGCGGCCGCCGGCTGCCAGTCGTTGGCTGCGCGCGCGGCCAGGAGGGCGTCGAAGCCCCGGCGCACCGGTGCCGGGGGCGCAGCCCGGCCCGCGTCGCCGTCGTCACCAGCGTCGCCGTCAGCCACCCGGTCGTCGGTGCTGTCGCCGGCTCCCGTGACCTGGCTGAGCATGGTGATCGCGGTGTCGCTCACCCCGAGGAGCAGGACCTGGCCCGCGACCTCGACGACGGCGAGGCCGGACCGCCGGCCCAGGCTGTGTCGCCCGAGCACGGTGATAGGCACCCGTCGACCCTGCTCGGCCCGCCCGCCCAGGCGCTTCGCGATGAACCACATCAACGCCAGCACGACGGCGAGCGAGAGGGCGACCCGCCCGCCGAGCAGGATCGTCTCGCCCACCGAGCCCATTACCCGGCGTTCTCGTCGGCGGGCACGATCTCGGTGATGCGGACCGCGTACTCCTCGTCGATGACGACGACCTCGCCCCGCGCCACCAGGCGGCCGTTGACCATGACGTCGGCCGGGTCGCCCGCGGCCCTGTCCAGCTCGAGGATCGACCCGGGGGTCAGGTTCAGCACCTCGCGCAGGGGGAGGTGCGTCCGGCCGATCTCGGCGGTCAGTGTCATCTCCAGGTCGTAGAGCACCCGCATCGCTCCGGGCGGGAGCGCCGTCGTCGCCGTCGATGGCGCGCCGGGCCGCTCGCGGAGCCCGAACCAGGCGTGGACGACGCCCGCGGCCTCGAGGGCGAACAACGTGACGTCCGGGGCGGAGAGGCCCTCCCCGACGGCGCGGGTCGACGTCGCACCGAGAACGCCCGGGCCCAACGCGCCGGCCGCCCTCTCCAGCGCGGGCCGGAGCGACTCGGTGAGACTGAGCGTTCCCGCGCTCTCGAGCGCCTCGGCGACGGCCTGCTGCGGGACGACGATGATCTCGGCGGGCCGCTGGCCGACGAACTGCGCCACGACCGCGACCGCGTCCGCGGCCGGTCGCTCCCCGGCGCGGGCGCGGCGCGGGGTGAGCGGGACCGCCGACGGCAGGAGCCGGGCCAGCTCCTCGGCTGCTCGCAGGTCGTTGGTCAGGGTGGCGGTCGGGTTCATGAGTACTCCTTGGCATTGACCACGAGGCCCGCGAGCTGGGAGCCGTGCGTTCCGATGACGGCGTGGGTGATGACGCGGGTGCCGACGACGACTTCGAGCGGCTGGGACGCCGGATGGCGAAGCGGGACGAGCTGGCCGATCGAGAGCTGCATGACGTCCCGGGACCGGACCCGCACGGGGCGCAGGCGCAGGTGCGTCTCCACCGGCGCCTCCTGCACGGATCGGTCGAGACGCGCCCGCGCGGTGGTGTCGGCGACGCCGCCGGCTCCGCGGGCCTGGTTCTCCTGCGCCTCCCGCAGCGCGGCGAGGATCCCTTCGGCGGGAAGCATCAGGGTCGCCGTGACGGTGGTGTCCTGCACCTGGAGCGGCAGCTCTGCGGTGATGACCGGAGAGGTCGGCTCGGCCGCCTGGACCACCTGCGGGCTGAAGAGCACCGCCTTCATGTGGGGGTGCAGGGCGACGATGCTGGCGAACGAGTACTCCAGGTCCGAGAGCGTGCGCCCCAGGAGGTCGAGCAGCAGCGTGCGCTCGATCTCGGTGAGCTCGCGGTCGGGCACGGCGCCCGGGATCCCCGGTCCTCCGAGGAGGTGGTCCAGCCACAGGAGCGACGCGGACACCGGGAACTGCAGGATTGCGGTGCGCTGGGCCGGCTCGACGGTGAACAGGACCATGGTGGTCAGGGCGGGCAGGCCGGCCACGTAGTCGTCGTACGTGGTCAGGCGGGCGTTCGCGGGGCCGGCCGTCACGTCGGCCCGCAAGCGCATGGCGAGCTGGTTGGTCCAGTGCCGGCTGAAGGTCTCGAGAGCGAGCTCGAGCACCCGAGCGTGCTCGCGGGCGAGCGTCAGGGGTCGCCTGAAGTCGAAGGCGACAGGCGGGCGCGCAGCGCCGTCGGAAGAACTATTGCGGACCGTCACGAACGTCCTATCGGTCCGGTCGACGTCCGGATGAGAAGAACGCGCGCACGAGAGGGCGAGCGCGGTACGCGAGGGCCGGGTCGCGGGCGATCCGGATCATCTAGGCGGTGCGGCGGCTCCGCCGCCGCGCGCCTACTGGGTCACGTAATCGGTGTAGTACACCTCCATCACGACGCCGTGGTACGCCTCGTCCAGCAGGTGCAGGAACTCCTCCTTGAGCTCCTGGCGGTGCCCGGCGTCGTTGATCTCGGCCACGGTGCGGCCGGAGAAGTGCTCGAGTGCCACGTCGATCGCCTGCGCCACGACGAAGGCCCCGTGACCGCCGGCGTCGGTGGAGAGCTGCATGCTGAAGCCGAGGCGCAGGTAGTGCTCGTCCGCCAGGTTCACGCTGACGGGGTCCACCTTGACCACCTCGCCCGGTTCACGGTCGTCGACGACTTCGTGGCCCGCTGCGGCCGCGGCCGCCGCCTCGCCGCCTCCCGAGGGCTTGAGCAGGAAGAAGTAGGCGCCGCCGCCGAGGGCCAGCACGGCGACGAGGGCGATGACGACGATCTTCTTCTTGCCGCCGCCTTTGGCCGGGGTGGCCGCCTGCGGGGCCTTCTCTGCGGTGTGCGTGGCCATCTCAGGCTCCTTCGTTGGTGGCGGCGCTGAGGCCGGCAACCTGTGGGATCAGGGCGCGGACGGCCTCAGGGGCGTCGGAGAGGATCACCAGGTCGACGCGGCGGTTCTGGGCGCGGGCCTCGGCGCCCCCGGTTGCCGAGGGGTAGGCATCGCCGAGCCCGACGGCACGGACCCGGTCGGGCGGGATCCTGCCGCCCTCGACCATGCGGCGCAGGACCTTGGTCGCGCGGTCCGCCGACAGCTCCCAGTTCGTCGCGTACCGGACGCTCGGCAGCGCGTCGGCGTGACCTTCGACGGCGATGTCGCGGCGGTCTGAGACCAGCACACGGGAGACGGCGTCGACCACCCCGAGCGCTCGGGGCGAGAGCTCGGCGCTCTCGGACGAGAAGAACACGTCGCTGCTGACCATGCCGACCACCAGGCCCCGCGCGGTGAGCGTGAACGTGACGTCCTGCTCGAGCCCTTGCTCCTTGAGCGCGTTCGAGAGCCGGTCGTGCAGCTCGCCGAAGTCCGAGACCTCTTGCTCCGCGAGCTCGATGTTCGCTGCCTTGTCGGTGCCCTGGACCGGTCCGCCGGACTGGTTCGTGATCGCGTCCTTCGCCGGCACGACGCCGTCCGAGGAAAGGACTCCGGTCCCGCCGTCGACCACCAGGACGGCGGCCGTGGAGTGGGCGCCGAAGCTGGCCGCCAGGGATTGCTTGAGCTGGATGAACTTGGTCTCGTCCGTCTGGCCGATCGCGTAGAGCACCACGAAGAGGCACATCATCACGGTGATCATGTCCATGTAGGAGGCCATCCACCGCTCGTGGTTGACGTGCTCCTCCTCTTCGTGCTTCTTCGCGCGCTTGCCTCGACTCGCACTCATGCCGCCTGCTCCTCGGCCACGTGCTCCTCGGGCGGGATGAGGCTGCGCAGGCGCTCGCCGATGCTGCGCGGGTTGGCGCCGGCCTGGAGTGCGCAGATGCCCTCGACAGTGACCTCCATCAGGGAGCACTCGAGCTCGGAGAGGCGCTTCATCTTGGAGCCGATGGGCAGCCAGACGATGTTCGCGGACAGGATGCCCCAGAGCGTCGCGACGAACGCGGCGGCGATGAGCGGGCCGAGCTCGTCGGGCTTGTCGAGGTTCTGGAGCACGTGCACGAGCGAGATGACGGTGCCGATGATGCCGATCGTGGGCGCGTAGCCGCCCAGGTCGGCGAAGAACTTGGCCATGGCCTTGTCCTTGGCCTTCTTCGTCGCGATCCGGTCTTCGAGCATCATCCGGAGGTCTTCCGGGTCGGAGCCGTCGATCGCCGACATGAGTCCGTCGCGCATGAAGGGGTCCTGGATGCCCCGGGCCGCTTCCTCCAGGGCCAGCAGCCCGTCCTTGCGGGCCCGCCCGGCGAGCTCGACGAGGAGCGGGATCGCGGCGCCGCGGTCAGGTGCCTTCGCCATGACGGCCTTGGGCAGCGCCTTCAGCGCGGTGAGGGCGTCCTTCAGTGTCCCGCCCGCGATGCCGGCGCCGAGAGTGCCGACGATGACGAGCAGGATGGGGCCGGGCAGGAGGATCGCGGTGACGTGGGTGCCCTCCATCGCCATCGCACCGTAGATCGCACCCAGGGCGAGGACGAGCCCCAGGATGGTCGCGAGGTCCATCTAGTCCCCCACGGGACGCAGCGGGAGCGGCACGACCACGTGCTCGAGGTCGTGGTGACCCGACGTGATGCCGTGCTCGGGGTCCCGCTGCGCAATCTGTCCGGCGGCGAGGTGAAGGGACAGGGCGACCACGGCCGCCCGGTACTGGCGGACCTGCGCGATGACCTCGGACATGGAGGCGTCCACGATGTAGCGGGTTCCGTCGACCAGCACCACGATCGTGTCCGGGGTGGCCTCGAGGCGCTCGATGAGGTCCGGGTTGATCGCGAAGGGTTGGCCGTTGAGTCGCTTCAAGGTGATCATGGCGGTTCCGTCCTGTTCCTTCAGGCCCATCCATGGGCCCTGCTCTCTTCTTGATCGGCAGGTCGGCCTCTTCGGTGAGGCAATCGGTCGGGCCCCCGCCGGCAGGCGCCCGCCTGCTGGTGCCCCCGGGGGTCGCCGTCGAGGCGGCGCCACGGGGGCACCCGAGCACACGTCAGCGCTTGAGGTTGACGAGCTCCTGGAGGAGCTCGTCCGAGGTGGTGATCACTCGGGAACCGGCCTGGAACCCGCGCTGGGCGATGATCAGGTTGGTGAACTCCTGCGAGAGGTCCACGTTCGACATCTCCAGGGCGCCGCCCTGGAGGCCGCCGCGGCCACCCGTGCCGGCGGCGCCGATCTGGGCCTCGCCCGAGTTCACCGTGGTGCGCAGCATGGACTCGCCGGCCTTCTCGAGCCCGGGCGCGTTGGCGAACACGGCCAGGGCCACCCGGCCGACCGCCTGCTTGAGCCCGTTGGAGAAGGACCCGGTGAGGGTGCCGTCCGGCCCCATGCTGAACGACTGGAGGCGACCGGCCGCCTGGCCGTCCTGGCTCGCGGCCTCGACCGTCGTGAGCCCCGCGAACCCGGTGAGGTCCGAGAAGTCCAGGGTGACGGGCTGGCCGGCGACAGTCACCGTCATCGACGGCGACCCGGTGGTCAGGCCGGTGGCAGGGTCGAAGGCGATCGTTCCCGTCGTGGCGGCCCCGCCGTCGACCGTGCCGGAGGCCTGCCACGAGGGCACTGCCGGGTCGTCCACGGTGAACACCACGTCGAGCCGGTGCGCGGTCCCGAGGGAGTCGAAGAGCTCCATCGACCGGGTGAGGCTCGTGGTCGCCGGATCGGCGTCCGCGGGCAGGTTCCCGCTGAAGGTGGCGGTCCCGGTCGGTTGCGACCCCATCACGAGCGCCACCGGGAGCTGCAGCGAGCTGAGCGGACCGTTGGCGTCGATCACGCCGCTCACGTCGGCCGCCCACCCCTGGACGAGGGACCCGCCCGTGGTGACGAGGGTGCCGGAGGCGTCGAGGCTGAAGGAGCCGGCCCGCGTGAAGAGCTGCTCGCCGCCCTGCTCGACGATGAAGAAGCCGTCCCCGGAGATCATCATGTCGAGGCTGCGACCCGTCTGCTGGGCGGCGCCGGGGGAGTAGTCCGTGGAGATGCCGGCCACCTGCACGCCGAGGCCGACCTGTGCGGGGTTGGTCCCGCCGTTGGGGGCCTGGGGCGCGCCCGCCGCCGAGACGAGCTGGGACAGCGTGTCCTGGAACTGCGTCCGGGAGGCCTTGTAGCCGGTCGTGTTGACGTTGGCGATGTTGTTGCCCGTGACGTCGAGCATGGTCTGGTGGGCTCGCAGGCTGGAGATGCCGGAGAAGAGCGATCGAAGCATGACGGGATCCTTTTCTTCCTCAGGCGGCGGACGGCGCGGAGCCGGACGTCGTCGGACGTGGGGCGGAGGCTGGCTGGTCGGTGACTCGGGTGACGTCGGTCATCGAGACCTCGACGGAGCCGAGGTGGAGCACGGGCGTCGGCCCGGTGAGGTCGACGGCGGTGACCACGCCGTCCCTCGAGCCGTCCCCGGCGCTGTAGGCGACCGTCCGGCCGACCAGGGAGATGGCGGAGTTGCGCTGCTGCAGCGCGAAGGACTCCTGGGACAGCCGGGCGACCTCGATGAGCTGCTCGACGGTGGTCATCTGGGTGGACTGCGCCATGAGCTCCTGGGTCTTCATCGGCTCGGACGGGTCCTGGTACTTCAGCGACGCCACCAAGAGCTGCAGGAAGTCGTTCGAGCTGAGGGCCCCGTTGGGGGCCGGCGCCGGCACGGCGGGGGGGCTCAGGGCCGACGTCGCGGCGGTCGCGACGGGGCTTGCGATGCTTTGTACGCTCACGGCTCTCCTTGGCTGGTCTCGGGCTACGCGAGGATGTCGAGGCCGCCGAGACGGGTGTCTCCGGCAGGCAGGGCAGTGGTCGGGACGGTCGCTGCCGCGGCGGCGCGGACTGCGGGGCCAGGTCGGCTCTCCGTGGGCCGCTGTGGGTCCCCGCCCTGGGTTCCCGAGCCCGGGCCGTCCTCGGCGGCGAGGTCCAGCTCGGCGTGCAGCCCGGTTGCCGCGAGGTCGCGACGCAGGTCCGTCAGGGCTGACCGGA
>JAHECE010000050.1 GCA_024641895.1 Actinomycetales bacterium | reverse complement strand
GCACCCGCGCGCAGCGCGGCCAGGTGCGCACGCAGCAAGCGCTGGGCGGGGTCCGACTCCGCCGCGGCCGCCGCCAGCTCAGTCGCGGCCCGGGCGAGGAGCTGCTCGGCTGCGGGCGGGCGCCAGAGGCCAGGAAGCGACTCCGCGGCACCCACGCGTCGACGGCGCCCTGGACGATCGCTCGCACCGGGCAGGACGCCCTGCTGTGCCCGAACCTGGCGAAGCGCGCCCACCTCCCCGCCGACCGGTCCCGGACCCGACACGTCCCTCGCCACACCCTGAGCCGTCACCATGCCCATCACCTCCAGGCGCAGTATCGAACACGCGTTCGAACCACGTCAAGGCCCCACGCCGCAGTCGCCAGCTACCGTGGGACCGTGCGACGCCGCGAGCTGCCCGCCGGACCCGTCCCGATCGACACGGGCACCGTCGAGCTCCGCTGGTCGCCCGACGACCCCGACGGTGTCATGGTCCTGGTGAACGGCACGGAGAGCTCATACCTCGACCTCGCGGACCCCGGACGGCTCGAATTCGAGTACATGCAGCAGATGGCCGCGGTCCTCGATCACGTCGTTCCGCCGCCGGCGCCGGTGCGAGCGGTCCACCTCGGCGCCGCGGCGTGCGCCCTGCCACGCTCCATGGACGCGACGCGACCCGGATCACGTCAGATCGCCGTGGAGATCGACGCCGCGCTCGCGGAGTACGCCCGCGCGTGGTTCGACCTGCCGCGCTCGCCACGGCTTCGGATCCGGACAGCCGACGCCAGGGCCGTCATCGAGCAGGTTCGCCCCGCGTCCAGCGACGTCGTGGTTCGGGACGCGTTCGCCGGCCACGACGTGCCCGGCCACCTTCGGACAGTCGAGTTCACGGCGGCCGTCTCCCGCGCCCTGGCACCGGGCGGCGTCTACCTGGCGAACTGCGCCGACTCCCCGCCTCTCCTCGTGACCCGCCGCGAAGCGGCCACCCTGGCACGGGTCTTCGCCCACACCGCCGTCATCACCGAGCCCGCCATCCTGCGCGGCCGCCGCTACGGCAACGTCGTCCTGGTCGGCTCGCACGCGCCACTCCCGCTGGCCCGCCTCGCGAGGGCCCTGCTGAGCCTGCCGCTTCCCGTCACGCTCGTGGCGGACGACGACGTGGAGCGCTTCCGTGGGTCGGCACGTCCGTTCCGCGACGCGCCGGGCGTACCACCGGCGCCGGGAGACGACGAAGGGCCCGTCCCCTGACGGGGGCGGGCCCTTCGCGACGAAGACGTGTGTCAGGCAGGCCGGACGCTCTCCGCCTGGGGACCCTTCGGGCCCTGCGTGATCTCGAACTCGACCCGCTGGGCCTCTTCGAGCGACCGATAGCCGTCCGACTGGATCGCGGAGTAGTGGACGAAGACGTCGGCGCCGCCGCCGTCCTGGGCGATGAACCCGTAGCCCTTCTCAGCGTTGAACCACTTGACGGTTCCCTGTGCCATGTACTGATGTCCTTCCGGGGACGTGTGGGGCCGACCCCGTGCCGGCCCCGATCGTGCCGCAATGCCTCGTCCCACGTCCTGCGCGAACCGGTGGTGCGCACCCTAGAGCTCGCACCGCCTGCCCGTGGACTCGCCCTTGTGAGGCGGATCCGGGTCACACGTAAGAGAAATGCCACTGCAACGCGGCACAGTTTGACACGTCGGTGGGGTCGACCGCCAGCAACGCTCGCCGCTAAAGACTCGGAGCACCCTCGTCAGGCTCCGAGCCGTCACCGCGAGCGCGCTCCGCGAGGAACGCCTCGAACTCGGCGCCGATCTCGTCGGCCGTCGGGATCTGGGTCGGTTCGGCGAGAAGGCCCGACCGGCCGTCCGAGCCCACGAAGGCGTCGAACTGCTGCTCAAGCGCCTCGACGACCGCGCCGATCTCCTCGGACTGTGCCACCTGGCGGTCGATCGCAGCGGTCACCTCGTGCGCCGCCGCGTCCAGCTCTCCCACCGGGATCGTGAGTCCGGCCCGCCTGCCGACCTGCCGGATGAGCTCCGCGGCGGCCTGCGGGTAGTCGGTCTGTGTCAGGTAGTGGGGCACGTTGGCCGCGAAACCCAGCGCGTCATGACCCTGCTGGCCCAGCCTGAACTCGAGATGCGCGCCCGCACTGCCCGGGACCTGGATCGTTCCGAACACCGCTGGGTGGCCGGCGACGAGGTCCGGACGCGTGGCGTGGGCCGTGACCGTGGTGGGCCGGGTGTGGGGGACGCCCATCGGGATGCCGTGGACGCCGATCGTGGTCCGGACTCCGAACTTCTGCACGATCTCGACGACCGCCTGGGTGAACCGCTCCCACTGGAGGTCCGGTTCCGCGCCGTGCAGCAGCAGGAAGGGGGCACCGGCGGTGTCCCTCATGAGGTCGACGACGATCTCGGGCGCGTCGTACCCGACCCAGCCTGTCGACTCGAACGTCATGGTCGGCCGTCGGCTGCGGTAGTCGATGAGCTGGTCGGCGTCGAAGGTGGCGAGCCGCTCGGACGGCAGGCTGCTCAGCAGGTGGCTCGCGACGAGCGCGCCTGCGTGACCGGCGTCCATCATGCCCTGCAGGGTGTGGACGAGCACGGGCACGACCTCGCCTGCCTGAGCGTTGGTCTCAAGTCGGTAGAGCTCGTCGGGGGTACGCAACATGGGCCTCCTCACCGGGGGGATACATGGGGGACAACGAACGACGCGTGCCTGCCATTCCAGGGGCTCAGTCCCGGGCGTGTCCGCCCAGGGTCGCCCGCCCGACCTGGTGCACCCGGTCCCCGGCGGGCGAATGGCCCCGGACGCCGGCGGGGCGGATAATGGATGGCCATTCGTGACGACGGTGCCCGAGAACGGTCCAGGACCTCGGTACCCACGCGACCCGACGTCGTCGAGGACCGTCCGGCGCCTGCGCGCCCGGGCGAGGAGAGGACGAGCTCAGTGACCGACCGCCCCCACGGTGACCCGCTTCTCGGCGAGGAGCAGGAGCGCGTCGACGTCGTGTACGGCCGGCTCGACGAGCTTCGTGCGCTCACCGCGCGGCGACTCGCCGAGGTACGGCGGAGCGGACCGTCCGGATCCCCGCAGAACCGCTCGGAGCGCGACGCCTTCGCCACCCTGTACGAGGATCGTCTCGCCCAGCTCAACGCCGTCGAGGAACGCCTGGTCTTCGGCCGCCTCTACCTTCGGGACACGGAGTCTCGCTACATCGGCCGGATCGGCATGTCGGACTCCGAGCATGCCTTGCTGCTGACCGACTGGCGCGCCCCCGCCGCTCAGCCCTTCTATCAGGCCACAGCCGCGACCCATGGCGACGTCGTCCGCCGAAGGCACCTCGTCACGCGCGGACGGCGGGTGACGTCGGTCGAGGACGAGGTGCTCGACGTCGAGCAGCTCGACGCGGACGCCGTGCCGTCCTTGTCCGGTGAAGGTGCTCTGCTCGCGGCCTTGGGCGCTCCGCGCACCGGCAAGATGGGCGACATCGTCGCCACGATCCAGGCGGAGCAGGATGCGATCATCCGGGCCGACCTTGCCGGCACGCTCGTCGTCCAGGGCGGGCCGGGCACCGGGAAGACCGCCGTGGCGCTGCACCGGGCCGCGTTCCTGCTGTACGCCCACCGCGCGAAGCTCGAACGGTCCGGCGTCCTGCTGGTCGGCCCGAGTCGGGACTTCCTGCGCTACATCGAGCAGGTGCTGCCGTCCCTCGGCGAGACCGGAGTGGTCGCCACGACGATCAGCGACCTGATCCCGGGGATTCGAGCGACCGCCACCGAGCCCGAGCAGGTGGCGGAGCTGAAGGGCCGGGTGGTGATGGCCCGCGTCATCGCTCGCGCGGTGGCCGCCCGGCAGCGCGTGCCTGGCGAGCCCCAGGAGCTCCGAGTGGGCTCGCACGTGCTGGTCCTGGAGCCGAGAACTGTGGAGGTGGCCCAGTCGAAGGCACGGCGAGCCAGCCGAGCGCACAACAAGGCCCGGCTGACGTTCGTGCGGTCCGTCCTTGGCAGCCTCGCCCGTCAGTACGCCGACGCGATCGGCGGGAGTCTGGCCGCAGAGGACCTGGCCGAGCTCGCCGAGGAGATCAGGACGTCCCGCGACGCCCGGGTCGCCATCAACCTCGCCTGGATGCCTCTGACCCCCGAAGGACTCATCGAGGACCTCTACTCTCGCCCCCACCGCCTCGCGGAGGCCGCACCCGAGCTGTCGCCCGGAGACCGCTCGCTCCTGGCCCGCGAGCGCGGCGCTCCGTGGACCCCGGCAGACATCCCACTCCTGGACGAGGCCGCCGAACTGCTCGGGGAGGACGACGCCGCCCAGCGTGCCCAGGCACAGGCGGAAACCGTGCGACGGCAGGACGAGATCGCCTACGCCCGCACGGCCCTGGCGTCGACCGGGGGCGGTGGCGGTTTGGTCAGCGCCGAGCTGCTAGCCGCGCGCTTCGCCGAGTCGGCGCCGTCCACGACCACAGCCGAGCGCGCGGCGGCGGACCGCACGTGGACCTATGGCCACGTGGTCGTCGACGAGGCCCAGGAGCTCTCGCCCATGGCGTGGCGGGCCCTGCTGCGCCGCGTGCCCACCCGTTCGATGACGGTGGTCGGCGATCTGGCGCAGGCTTCCCGCGGCGGGACGGGGTCGTGGGGAGCGGCGCTCGACCGGACACTGCGCGGCGCCTGGCGACTCAGCGAGCTCACCGTCAACTACCGGACGCCGACGTCGGTGATGGAGCTCGCGACCGAGGTCGCCCACGCCTCCGGGCACACGACGAGCACGGTCCGCTCCGCCAGGGACCTCCCTGACTCCGTGCGAGTCTCGACGCCGGACGCGACTGACGCCGCACCTTTCGACGGCGAGGCTCTCCTCGCGGCGGCCGTGCGAACCGTGAGCGCGGAGGTGGCCGAGCTCGCAGGAGGACGTCTCGGCGTGATCTGCGCCACGAACCGGCGCGACTCCCTGGAGCATGCCCTGGGCCTGGCGGCTGCCACCGACGGAAGCCTCTCGGCGGCGCTCCGTGGTCGCCCGGGCGATCCCCTCTCGGCGGCGGTGACGCTCCTGGATCCCCTGGCCAGCAAGGGATTGGAGTTCGACGTCGTGGTCCTTGTCGAGCCCGCGGAGATCGTCAGCGGGCACGACGGACGAGGAGGGCGGCACAGCGACCTGTACGTCGCGATGACGCGCGCCACCCGCCGTCTGCACGTCGTGGCGGCCGGGAAGCTGCCCGGCGCCCTGTCCGAGGCGCAGAACCGGTTTGGCCGGTCAGCATCCCTTGGTGGAGCATGACGGGTGTGTTGCGCGCCCTGCTCCTGGAGAACCTCCACCCCCTGGCCACCCGGATCCTCACGTCGGCCGGGATCGAAGTCACCAAGCTCCACGGTGCGCTGGACGAGGACGAGCTGATCGAGGCCCTCGACGGCGTCCAGATTCTCGGGATCCGCTCGAAGACGCACGTCACGGATCGCGTCTTGGCGAACGCGCCTGACCTCCTGACCATCGGGGCGTTCTGCATCGGGACCAACCAGATCGACCTCGGCGTCGCGGCCCACCGCGGGGTCGCCGCGTTCAACGCGCCGTTCTCCAACACCCGCTCCGTCGTCGAGCTCGCGATCGGCGAGATCATCGCCCTCACCCGTCGCCTGACCGAGCGCGACAAGGCGTTGCACGCGGGCACCTGGGACAAGTCGGCAGCCGGCTCTCACGAGATCCGAGGCCGGACGCTGGGCATCGTCGGCTACGGCAACATCGGTAGCCAGCTCTCGGTCGTGGCCGAGGCGCTGGGTATGACCGTGATCTTCTACGACACGGCAGAGAAGCTCGCTCTCGGCAACGCCCGCCGGACGGACTCCCTCGACGAGCTGTTCGCGGCTGCCGACGTCGTCTCCCTCCATGTGGACGGTCGGGCAGGCAATGCAGGCCTCGTGAACCTGGAACGCTTCGCCCAGATGAAGCCCGGGGCGATCTTCCTCAACCTCTCACGAGGGTTCCTCGTGGACTACCACGCGCTCCGTGAGGCGATCATCGCCGGTCACATCGCGGGGGCGGCCATCGATGTGTTTCCGTACGAGCCGAAGAGCCAGGGTGATGCCTTCGACTCCGAGCTTCGCGGCATCCCGAACGTCATCCTCACGCCGCACATCGGCGGCTCCACCGAGGAGGCACAGGAGAACATCGGCCAGTTCGTTGCCTCGAAGATCCGGGACTACCTGACGCACGGCACAACCGGCCTGAGCGTGAACCTGCCGACCCTCAGTCTCGAACCGAGCAGCGAACACGCCCACCGGATCGCCCACCTGCACCGCAACACCCCTGGCGTGCTGGCGATCGTGAACCAGACGTTCGCGGAGCACGGCGCGAACATCGAGGGCCAGCTCCTCGCGACCCACGGCGACCTCGGCTATGTCGTCACCGACATCGGCTCGGAACTCCCCGACGAGGCGATCGCGGCACTCGAGGAGCTGCCTGACACCGTCCGGCTGCGGGTACTCGACTGACGCCGCTGCGGCCACCACTTCGGTCGGGCAACGGGCCCACTCGCCCTCTGCCCGCGCGCGCTCGGCTGTCGCTGTGAACGCAGCTCCCGCTAGCCCCGAGCGCCAGGCTCGGGAAGATGGTCGGCTCGAAGCGCCGTGATGGCTGCCTCGAAGTCCTCGAGCGAGGAGAAGCCGCGGTAGACGCTGGCAAACCGCAGGTAGGCGACCTCGTCGAGGGCTCGCAACGGCCCGAGGATGCTGAGCCCGACCTCGTGGGCATCCACCTCCGCGGCCCCGGTGCTGCGGATAGCCTCCTCGACCTGCTGGGCGAGGAGCGCGAGGTCGTCCTCAGACACCGGCCGCCCCTGGCATGCCTTGCGGACACCCGAGAGCACCTTCTCCCGGCTGAAAGGCTCGGTCGCACCGGAGCGCTTGACCACCGTGAGGCTCGACGTCTCGACGGTAGTGAACCGGCGACCGCACTGCGGACACTGTCGGCGCCGACGGATCGACGCACCGTCGTCGGCGGTCCGCGAGTCGACGACGCGTGAGTCGTCGTTGCGGCAGAACGGGCAGCGCACCGGATGACCTCCGAGGTCCGGGGCGGCAGTCGAGCCGCGCACCAGGGCCCGCAGCCTGACGGCGGACCCCGGAGGCACCCTAGGCGGAGGTCCCGACGGCGTGCAAGGTTCACGGTCCGTTGTCAGCGGTTCCCCCAGCGAGATTCCGCGAACGTCCGTGCCCATCACAGCGTCGCGGGTCATGTGGCCGGCAGCTGGATGAGCTCGCCCGCGACGAGGCCGGCGGAGTCCATGCCGTTCAGTCGTTGGATCTCGCGAACCACGTCACGCAGGTCTTCACCCGGCTCGGCGACGCGCGCCGCGAACGACCACAGCGTGTCACCGCGCTCGACCACGACAGCGTCGGTCTCCATCGCAACCGGAACCGACGCGGCGTCGGCCCTGCCCCCGACGAACCCGAGGCCGATCCCGCAGACCACCGCGACCGTCACCAGAACCGCTCGCCCCCGCGTGGTCAGGGTGAGGTGACCGTCCGGCGCAGGTCCCGGCGCCACGGACGCTCGCCGACTCTCCTGGGCATCCCGAGCAGCGTCGGCGCGCCTGTCGGCCCCACCGTGGATCAAGACCAGTGCACTCATCCTCGTTCCCTCCATCACCCGATATCGAACACCTGTTCGTCATACGCCTGTACGAGACCGTACCTCCACGGTCCGACAATGTCGAGACACGCTCGAACACCTGTTTGAGAACGAGCCGCTCGCGGCCTAGGCTGCTGACAGCACCTCAGCACCGACCACTGACATCGCGATCCGACGGTGTCCGTGCGGACGGCGTCCGAGGGCCCAGCAGTGGAGTCGAGCGTGCGGCGTACGCCGCACGGGACGGAGGAGAGTCGTGACCGCACCGCGGGGCCGAAGTGATGCCGACGCCAGCCCGGAGACCGACGCGCCGGCAGAGTCGGGCACGGTGCACGAGTTCCCCGACAGAGGCGAGGACGGGGACGGGCTGACGCCCCGACAGCGGATGGTCCTCGACACGATCCGGTCCGCTGTCGAGAGCCGCGGCTACCCACCGAGCATGCGCGAGATCGGCGAGGCCGTAGGCCTCACGAGCCCATCGAGCGTGAAGCACCAGCTCATGGCCCTCGAGCGCAAGGGCTACGTCCGCAGGGACCCGAACCGCCCGCGGGCGATCGAGGTCGTCGTGCAGGACGACGCGCGCGGGGTCTCGTCGCCCCCGGGCACTTTCGGCTACGCAGACGTCGATGAACCGAAGCCGTCGTACGTCCCCGTCGTGGGCCGCATCGCGGCGGGCGGCCCGATCCTGGCCGAACAGGTGGTCGAGGACGTCTTCCCGCTACCGCGGCAGCTGGTCGGCACGGGCGAGCTGTTCCTGCTCAAGGTGGTCGGTGACTCCATGGTCGACGCCGCCATCTGCGACGGCGACTGGGTCGTCGTCCGGCGACAGCCCCAGGCCGAGAACGGCGAGGTCGTCGCCGCGATGCTCGAGGGCGAGGCCACGGTCAAGAGCTTCCGACGCCGCGACGGGCACCTGTGGCTGATGCCCGCGAACGAGGCCTACGCCCCGATCCCCGCCGACGACGTCACGATCCTCGGCCGAGTCGTCGCGGTGCTGCGCAGCCTCTGACGACTCCGGCGGCTCTGCCGAGGCCCGGGGACCTCGACAGAGCCGCCGGAGTGCGGCGCCATCGCGCGGCTTGCCTTGGGATCGGTCAGAAGCCGAACTGCGCGGCGACGTAGCGGATCTTCTCGGCGCTGGCCTGCAGCCGCGCGACCTCGAACTCGTCCATCGGCACCTCGAGCGTGCTGTGGACGCCCTGCCGACCCACGATGCTCGGGATCGAGAGGCAGACGTCGCTGACGCCGTGATAGTCGTTCAGCAGGGACGAGACCGGAAGCACGCGGTTCTCGTTCCGCAGCACCGCCTCGATGATCCGGGAGCCCGCGAGCGCCACGGCGTAGTTGGTGGCGCCCTTGCCTGCGATGATCTTGTAGGCCGCGTTGACGACCTCCCGGGCGATGCCGTCGCGGTCGTCAGAGGTGAGGCTCGTCGGCCCGACCGTGGTCCAGTCGCGCAGCGGGATCGAAGCGATGGAGGCGGAGCTCCAGAGCGGGAACTCGGTGTCGCCGTGCTCGCCGACCATATAGGCGTGCACGTTCTGCACCGCTACCCCGGTCTTGAGGGCCAGCAGGTAGCGCAGGCGAGACGAGTCGAGAACAGTCCCGGAGCCGAACATCTGATTCGCGGGCAGACCGGAGATCTTGAGCGAGACGTAGGTCACCACATCCACGGGGTTGCTCACCATGACGTAGATCGCATTGGGCGCGACCTCGAGCAGCCCGGGCACGATCTTCTTCATCATGCCGATCGTGGACCCGGCCAGCTCGAGCCGGCTCTGACCGGGCTGCTGCTTGGCGCCGGCGGTGACCACGATGATGTCCGAATCGGCGCAGACGTTGATGTCGTCCGAGCCGACGATCCCGCCCATCGGCATGAATTCGATGCCGTGGCCGATGTCGAGGGCCTCGGCCTCGACCTTCGCCTTGTTGATGTCGTACAGCGCAACCTCGCGTGCAGCGCCCCGGACGAGGGCGGCATAGGCGGTCGTTGCACCGACGGCGCCGGCGCCGATCACCGACACCTTCGAAGCGCGTCGTTCGGGTACGGGGTTGGTGGAGGCGGAGGCCACGGGGTCAGGAGTGTCCATAGCTGCAGCCTAGGATCTGAGGCCGTCACCGCGCCTGGAAAACAGGCGCGGTGCTGGTCGCCAAATGCATGCCGCGGACGGTCGCCGCGGCGCGGCGAGCGCAACAGGCACCACGACCGGCGTGATCCGCGACCGATCAGCCCAGGGTGGCTCGAGCCCCACCGGATTCGACTGCGTCGCCGATCTCCGGCACACCGGCTCCCTCCCTGAGTCGTCGGAGCGCTCCGCGGGCCAGCTGCCCGTCGGTCGTCCGCCACATGGGCGGAAGCGACCGCAGGAGGAACTCGCCGTAGCGGGCAGTCACCAGACGAGGGTCGAGAACGGCCACCACGCCGCGATCGGTCGTCGTGCGCACCAGCCGGCCCGCGCCCTGCGCGAGCAGCAGCGCCGCGTGCGCGGCACTGACGGACATGAAGCCGCTGCCGCCGGCCTCGTCCACCGCCTGCGACCTAGCCGATCGCACCGGGTCGTCGGGACGCGGGAACGGGATCCGGTCGATCAGGACGAGGCGGCACGTCGCACCGGGCACGTCGACGCCCTGCCACAGGGACAGCGTGCCGAAGAGGCAGGTGGGCTCGTCCTCGGTGAAGGCTCGGACCAGCGTCGGCAGCTGGTCGTCACCCTGGCAGAGGATCGGGACGTCGAGGCGGGCACGCATCGCCTCGGCGGCAGCCACCGCGGCCCGCTTCGAAGAGAACAGGCCGAGAGCTCGGCCCCCCGCGGCCGTGATGAGGTCGGCGATCTCGTCGAGCTGGGCCTCGGAGGCGCCGTCCCGGCCCGGCGGCGGCAGCGAGCGAGCCACGTAGAGGATGCCCTGCCGCCGGTAGTCGAAGGGGCTGCCGACGTCGATGCCGCTCCACCGGCTCCCTTCGCCGTCGAAGCGACCGAGGCCGATAGCCCTGGCCACGGGTTCGAACTCGCCGCCCAGGGTCAGCGTCGCGGACGTCAGGACGGCGCGCCGCCCCTGAAGGAGGTGGGTGCTCACAAGTGCGCTGACGTCGACGGGAGCGGCGCGCAGGCGCGCGACGGGCGTCACGTCGCCACCCGTCCCGAACGCGGGCGCACGCTCGCACCAGAGCACGTCCTGCGAGGTGTCGTCGGCGCTCATCCGTTCTGCCGTCTCGAAGAGCGCGAGCATCGAGGCCGCGGCCACCTTGACCCCGGCCTGGGCGGAGGCGTCCCCGCCCTGCCCGGCTCCCGCGCTCCGATCGGGCTTCAGCGCGCTCGTAGCCGCCCGCGCCGCCGTCGCCACGGCGCTGACCGCCGCGCGGGCCGGCTCCGGGAGACCTCCGGGGAACCGCCCTTCGGGGAGCTCTCGGAGCGCCTGCCCGAGTGCCTCGCCGGCAGCATCGAGCTCCGGCGTCGCAAGGCCGCCCTGGCGCCTCGCGATACGCCCGGCCTGCTCGACGATGCTCTCCGACAGCTCGGCAGTGGACTGCGCGGTCACCCGGTCGACCAGCTCGTGCGCCTCGTCGACCACCAGGACCGAGTGCTCGGGCAGGATTCCCGCAGAACCGCCGGCGGCGATGCCGAGCATCGCGTGATTGGTGACGACCACGTCCGCGACGCCGGCGGCCTCGCGCGCGCGCAGCGGAAGGCACTCTCCCCGCGCCGGGCACCCCGTGCCCAGGCACTCCATCGCGGTCACGGACACCTGCCGCCACGCCCGGTCGCTGACTCCCGGCACGAGGTCGTCCCGGTCCCCCGTGGCCGTCTCCTGCGCCCACTCCCGCAGCCGGAGGACCTGAGCCCCGAGCACCCCCGGCGAGACGTCGCGCCCCGGCGGCCGGGACTCGGCAGGGTCCGCCACGGGTGCCGGCTCGCCTGGCAGGGAGAAGAGAGCCGCGGGCTCGTCCTGCGGGTAACCGCCCGCCACCTTGTGACGGCAGAGGTAGTTGCCCCAGCCCTTGAGCAGCGCAACCTCCGGCGGACGCGGGAGCCGGTCGGCGAGTGCGTCGGCGACGAGCGGCAGGTCGCGCATGCGAACCTGCCGCTGAAGGGCGAGGGTGGCGGTCGAGACCACGACGCGCTCGCCGGTGCCGACGGCGTGCGCGACCACAGGGACCAGGTAACCGAGCGACTTGCCCGTCCCGGTGCCTGCTTGCACGAGCAGGTGGTGGTCGCCCTCGATGGCTTCGGCCACCGCGCGCGCCATCGTGTGCTGACCCTCGCGTCGCGCACCGCCCAGCCGGGCGACGGCCAGGTCGAGAAGGGCGTCGATCGCCTCGACAGAGCTGCGGGACTGCCTCGGGGGGGCCTGGGCCGAGGCGGGCGGCGACTCGTCCTTCGCGGACGTCACGGCCGAACCGGCGACGTCGTCGGGGTCCCGGCGCATCGGGACAGGGTAGTCGGACCGGTCAGGACCGGCGCGCCACGGCCGCCCTGCCGAGCTCGGCCGCGAGAGCCTCTCCGACCCGGGCGCGCACCGCGGTGCCCTCGGCGACGTGCTCGGACCACAGGAGCTCGCCGTCGCTGTGGACCCGGCTGACCAGGTCGCCGCGGTCGTACGGGATCACGAGGTCGACGGCGACGCCGGGCCGGGGCAGCTGCTGAGCGATCACCTCGCGCAGCTCGGCCAGGCCCTGGCCGGTGCGAGCCGACACGACGACACAGCGGTGGTGGCGGCTCCGAAGGCGCGCTACGGCGTCGGGCTCGGCCAGGTCGGCCTTGTTCAGGACGATGAGCTCGGGCACCTCGGACGCCCCCGGGATGTCCGCGAGGACGGCGTGGACGGCCTCGATCTGCCCCTCGGGATCCGGGTGGGCTACGTCGACGACGTGGACGAGCAGGTCCGAGTCCGCGACCTCCTCGAGGGTCGAGCGGAACGCCTCGACGAGCTGGTGCGGCAGCGACCGGACGAAGCCGACCGTGTCCGTCAGCGTGTAGACGCGCCCGTCCGCGGTCTCGGCACGGCGAACCGTCGGGTCCAGGGTCGCGAAGAGCGCGTTCTCGACGAGGACGCCTGCGCCCGTGAGCCGGTTGAGGAGGGAGGACTTGCCCGCGTTGGTGTACCCGGCGATCGCGACGGACGGGATGGCGTGGCGACGCCGGGCCGCGCGCATCGTGACCCGAGCCGGCTCCATTGCCGCGATCTCGCGGCGCAGCTTCGCCATCCGGGTGCGGATGCGCCGCCGGTCAAGCTCGATCTTCGTCTCGCCAGGGCCGCGGGACCCGATCCCCGCCCCAGCAGCCACCCGGCCACCGGCCTGCCGGGACATCGAGTCACCCCAGCCACGAAGCCGCGGCAGGAGGTACTCGAGCTGGGCGAGCTCGACCTGAGCCTTGCCCTCCCGTGACTTGGCGTGCTGGGCGAAGATGTCGAGGATCAGGGCGGTGCGGTCGATGACCTTGACCTTCACGACGTCCTCGAGGGCGCGGCGCTGGGACGGGCTGAGCTCCCCGTCGACGATGACCGTGTCTGCCCCGACATGCGCGACCACCTCCGCGAT
>JAHECE010000049.1 GCA_024641895.1 Actinomycetales bacterium | reverse complement strand
GTCCTGGCCGAGGCCGCCGGCGTCGAGGCAGTCGCGGACGCCGTCGCGCAGTCCTACCGGAAGAGGGCGAGGGCTGCGACGGGCTGGCCGCCCACGCGGTGGATCGCGCGGATCAAGGCCGACCCGCTGCGCCGGCTCGGACTGAGCCGCGAGGTCGTCGAACCGACGCTGGTGCGCTCCTCCCGACCGCGTCCCACCGCTGTCCAGCGTTCGCGCGTGGACGGCGCGGTACGCGCCCTCGGCCAGGCCGCCAGCGCGGGCGCCGCGGAACCGTGGCGCACGTCGATCCGGTCGACAGCGGTGGCGGCCGCTGCCGACCTCGGCGACGCACTGGACCAGGCAGTCGTCTCCACGCGCCTGGACACGGCGCGCACCCCGCGGTGGTGGCGGCTGGTGGGAGCGCTGCAGTGGATCTTCCTGGCCCTCGCGCTGGCAGGGGTGCTCTGGCTCGCCGTGATCGCCGTCGTCGGCTACCTCAAGCTGCCCGAGCTGCCGTTGCCCGAGCTCGGCCCCGTTCCGTGGCCGACGGCGCTCGCCCTCGGCGGGACCCTGCTGGGACTGCTCGTCGCCCTCATCAGCGGGCTCGCGGCGCGGGTCGGAGCCGCCCGGCGCAGTCGAAAGGTGCGCCATCGGCTGCAGGAGTCGGTCGGGCGGGTCGCGGACGACGTCGTGATCGCGCCGGTGACCGCCGAGGTGGACCGGTGCGTCCGCGTGACGTCCGCCGCGCGGCGAGCCGGCGCGGACTGACGCCGGGCCGGAACGACGGTCGTCGGTTGAACGGTGGGCCGAGCGCACCCTGAGGCCGGCCGGACGCGAGGGAGGGCCGTGGCGGCCCGGGGCGTGGCGGACTGACTACGATCGTCCGGGCGTCGCCGCGTGCCGGAGGCGCCAGACAAGAGGACGTCCCCGGAAGGAAACCCCGTGCTCCGCACCCACACCGCCGGTTCATTGCGGGCCGACGACGCCGGTACCGCCATCACGCTGGCCGGCTGGGTCGACCGCCGGCGAGACCACGGGGGCGTCGCCTTCATCGATCTGCGGGACGCCTCCGGCATCGTGCAGGTCGTCATCCGGGACGAGGCGGTGGCGCACGGCCTGCGCAACGAGTACGTGCTCCAGGTGACGGGCGAGGTCGCACCTCGACCCGAGGGCAACGAGAACCCCGCGCTCGAGACGGGCGACATCGAGGTGCTCGCAGCCGACGTCGTCGTCCTCAACGAGGCCGCGCCGCTGCCGTTCCAGGTCTCGGCCGCCGCCGAGGAGTCCCTCGCAGTCGGCGAGGAGGTCCGGCTCCGGCACCGCTACCTCGACCTGCGCCGCGCGGAGCCGTCGCGCGCGCTGCGGCTGCGCGCGAAGGTCAACGCCGCGGCGCGGCGGGTGCTGGACGCCCGCGACTTCGTCGAGGTGGAGACGCCGACGCTCACGAGGTCCACGCCGGAGGGCGCCCGCGACTTCGTGGTGCCGGCACGACTGGCACCCGGCTCCTGGTACGCGTTGCCGCAGTCCCCGCAGCTCTTCAAGCAGCTTCTCATGGTCGCCGGGCTCGAGCGGTACTACCAGATCGCCCGGTGCTACCGGGACGAGGACTTCCGAGCCGACCGGCAGCCGGAGTTCACCCAGCTCGACGTCGAGATGAGCTTCGTCGACCAGGACGACGTGATCGCGGTCTCCGAGGAGATCCTCGGCGAGCTGTGGGCACTGACGGGCCAGACCATCGCGACTCCTATCCCGCGGATGACGTACGCCGACGCGATGCGGCGCTTCGGCACGGACAAGCCCGACCTGCGCTTCGGCAACGAGCTGACCGAGCTCACCGAGTACTTCGCCGGGACGCCCTTCCGGGTCTTCCAGGCTCCCTACGTGGGCGCCGTCGTGATGCCCGGCGGCGCGTCGCAGCCACGGCGCCAGTTCGACGCCTGGCAGGAGTGGGCCAAGCAACGCGGTGCCAGGGGCCTGGCGTACGTGACCGTGGGGACGGACGGTGAGCTGGGTGGCCCCGTGGCGAAGAACCTCAGCGACGCCGAGCGCGACGACCTCGCCGACGCCGTCGGCGCCGAGCCGGGCGACGCGATCTTCTTCGCCGCCGGGAAGCCGTCCGAGGCCCGGCCGTTGCTCGGTGCCGCGCGGCTCGAGATCGCGAGGCGTTGCGGACTGATCGACGAAGGCGCGTGGGCGTTCGTGTGGGTCGTCGACGCGCCCTTGTTCAAGCCGACCGGCGAGGACGACGACGTCGCGGTCGGTGGCGGCGCGTGGACGGCCGTGCACCACGCCTTCACGTCGCCGACCCCGGACTGGATCGACCGGTTCGAGTCGCATCCCGGGGAGGCCCTGGCCTATGCCTACGACATCGTCTGCAACGGCAACGAGATCGGCGGTGGCTCGATCCGTATCCACCGTCGTGACGTGCAGGAGCGCGTGTTCGCGATCATGGGGATCGGGCAGGAGGAGGCGCGTGAGAAGTTCGGCTTCCTGCTCGACGCCTTCGCCTACGGTGCGCCGCCGCACGGCGGGATCGCGTTCGGCTGGGACCGCATCGTCGCGCTGCTCACCGGTGCGGAGTCGATCCGCGAGGTCATCGCCTTCCCCAAGTCGGGCGGCGGCTACGACCCGTTGACCAAGGCTCCCGCCCCTATCACCGCGCAGCAACGCAAGGAGGCCGGGGTCGACTTCGTGCCCAAGCAGCAGTCGGCGGGCACCGGCCAGGACGAGGTCGCGGCGGCGCGCTGACCGGCACCCCGGCCCCGCCACCGGCACCCCGGCCCCGCCACCGGCACCCCGGCCGAACGCATCGTGTGTCGGCCCAGCCGGCGTCTAGCGCCGACACACGATGCGTTCGGGCCAGGGAAGGGGCGAGCGTCCACCAGGTGTGGGCTCTCCCCGGGGCCCCCAGGTTGCCGCCTTCGCTCGGCACTCGGCGTTCGCCCGGCGTGGCGACGAAGGTCACAGTGCGCCGCCCTGGCACCCACCCGTAGCCTTGAATCGTGATAAGCCAGGCGATCTCCGAACGTGCTGGGGCTCGTCGGGATCCGACAGCTCCCCGCGGACGGTCGGCCCCGCGCGAAGGGGGCGCGGCAGGATCGCCGAGCGGTTCGACGAAGCGGTTGACGGCCCTGGACGGCCTCCGAGGAGTCGCCGCCCTGGTCGTCGTGATCCATCACGCGCTGCTGCTGGTTCCGGCACTCGCCGATGCGTACTACGAGCCGAGCACAGCGGTGACCCGGTCCGGTGGCCTGGAATGGCTGTTGACCTACTCGCCGCTGCACCTGTTCTGGGCCGGACCGGAGGCCGTCCTGCTCTTCTTCGTGCTGTCGGGGGTCGTGCTGACGATGCCGGCGCTGCGCACGGGTTTCTCCTGGGTGGCCTACTACCCGAGGCGCGTCATCCGGCTCTACGTCCCGGTCATTGCCGCGATCGGCTTCGCGGCGGCAACGATCGCTGTCGCCCCGCGTCTGCCCGAGGTGACGCAGAGTGCATGGGTGGCGGCGCGCCCCGCGGCGTTCACGGCTGAGGGCCTGGTCAAGGACGTCACCCTGGTCAACGGTGTATCGCGAACGCTCAGCCCCCTCTGGTCCCTGGAGTGGGAGGTCAAGTTCTCCCTCCTGCTACCCGTGTACGTGGGCCTCGCTCTCCTGGCTCGCCGGTCATGGGTTGCGGCCGTCGCGGCGACCGCGCTCGTCTCGGGTGTCATCGCCTTTGGCTGGTACGGGAACGAGAACGCCGCCTACTACCTCGGTGTCTTCGGGATCGGCGCCCTGCTCGCCGTGATCTGGGAGCCGCTGGCACGGTTCGTCGAGCGGCCACGGCCGGGCTGGGTCTCGACGACGGCCTGGAGCCTGCTCGGCCTGGTCGGCGCCATGCTCACCATCCGACACTGGCTGGTCCTGGATCGCGCGCAGGCGGCTCCGGTCGAGCCAGGACCAGGCCTTGACTCGCTGGTGGGCGTAGTCCTCATCGTGCTGGTCGCCGGCTTCTTCGGACCGGTCAAGAGGATGCTCGAGCGTGCGGTCCCGCGGTGGCTCGGCAAGATCTCGTTCAGCCTGTACCTCGTGCACGAGGCGATCGTCCTCGGCTCGTTCCACCTGATGCCCGACCTGCCCGTTGGGTGGATCAGCGCCCTGGCCGTGGCGCTCAGTCTCGGCCTGGCGGTGCTCTTCACCCGGTGGATCGAGATGCCGAGCCACCGGCTGGCGAGACGGGCCGGCAGGGCAGCCCAGGCATCGGTCGACCGGCTGGCCTCCGCGGTGAGGCGTCCGGTGACCGACTGACGGCATGGAGGCGGGCGGTCGCCCGCACCTCGGTCCGTGCTTCGTGGGCGCCCTAGTGGCGGATGGCCCAGCGCTCGTGGATGCGGCGCAGTGGCGCGGGTGCCCACCAGTTGCGGTCCGCGAGCAGGGTCATGGTCGCGGGCACGAGGAGCATGCGCACCAGGGTGGCGTCGACCAGGACCGTCACGGCCAGGGCGACGCCGACCTCCTTGATGACGAGCAGCTCGCCGGCGACGAAGCCGAGAAAGACGACGATGATGATCAGGGCGGCTGAGGTGATGACACGGCCGGAGCGCTGCAGTCCGTAGCGCACGGCGTCGTCGTTGCTCATCCCGCCCTTGTAGAGCTCCTGGATGCGGGCCAGCAGGAACACCTCGTAGTCCATCGCCAGGCCGAACCCGAAGGCGATGGCGATCGCGACGACGTAGGACTCCAGCCCGCCCGCCGAGGTGAATCCCAGCAGCCCCTCGAGGTTGCCGAACTGGAAGACCCAGGTCGTCACGCCGAGCGACGCTGTCAAGGACACGACGTTGATGAGCAGGGCCTTGATCGGAACCAGGACCGAGCCGGTCATGAGGAAGAGCAGGACCAGCGTGGCGACGACGACGATCCCGGCCGCCCACGGCAGGCCCTCCACGAGGGCGCCGACGAAGTCGATCTGAACGGCCGCCTGCCCGGTCACCCACACGTCGAAGCCAGGTTCGAGGTCACGGATCGCGCGGACGACGTCGCTCGCGGCCGGTCCGCCGGCGTCGTCCGTCTCAAGCCGTACGCCGAGGACCGTGATCTCGCCGTCCGCCCGTGGCGGGTCCACAGAGGCGACCCCCGGCAGCGCCGCGATCTCGGCGGACCATGCCTGCACCTCCTCGACCGGCGCCTCGGCGACGACCAGCACCGGCGGCGCGGCGATGGCCGGGTAGTCCTCGGCGAGCGTGTCGATGTAGGTCCGCTGTTCGGAGCTAGCGGGCACGAGCGCGGTGGAGGAGTTCCGCAGCTGCAGGACCGCCGCCGGCGAGGCCAGGATCCCCAGCACCACGAGCGTGCCCGCCAGCACCCACCACGGGTGCCGCTGGACCCGTGCCGCAAGGTTGGAGAAGTGACCCTCGTCCGGGGCGACCTGGCCCAGCCGGCTCAGTGCGGAGCGCAGGCCCGGGACGCGCGACAGGAGCGGCGGGTCGAGGATCTTGCGGCCGAGCAGCACCAGCAGGGCGGGGACCAGGGTGAGCGCGGTCAGCACGGCGAGGAGGACGACGGCGACGCCCGCGGCCCCGATCGAGCGCAGGATGTCGGGGCGCATGACGAAGAGGCCGCCGATCGAGACGGCCACGGTGATCGCGGAGAACGCCACGGTCCGCCCGGCGGATCCCAGGGTCCCTGCCAGGGCGTCGGAGATGACCCGGTCATGGCGCCGCCGGCGGACGCGATGCTCGTCCTCGGCGTCGGAACCGTGGCGCAGCTCTTCGCGGTAGCGGCTGACGATCAGCAGGCCGTAGTCGATCGAGAGGCCCAGGCCCAGGACCGTGACGACGTTCACGACCGCGGAGTCGACGTCGATGACGTAGGTGAAGCCGAGCAGGACCCCGAGCCCGCCGGCCACGGAGGCGAGCGCGCCCGCCAGGGGTAGCCCGGCCACGAGGAAGCCCCCGAAGACGACCACCATGATCAGCAGGGAGACGGGCAGGGCGACGAGCTCGCCGGTCTTGAGGTCCTTGGCGACCTGGTCCGTCACCGCGCTCGTGATGAGTGCTGAGCTGCTGACGATGCCGGTCGCCTCGGTCATGAGACCGCCGTCCGCCTCGCGGAGCTCACCGGGCACCGCCGCGAGGCGTTCCTCGACAGCCTGATCCGTGCCGTCAGGCCGTTCCTGCGTGAGGTCGACGGCGACGAGGAACCCGTCGCCCTCGACGGAGAGCAGCGCCAGGGCCGCCGGGTCGGCTGTCCCGGGCGGCGCCTGGAACGGGTCGGCGACGGTTGCGACGCCGTCGATGGCCATCAGGTCGGTGCGTGCTGTACCGACCACTGCCGCGGCGGCCGCCACGGTGGCGGGATCGCGGACGTCCACGTCGCTCACGAGGAGCGTGATGGTCGGGCCCTTGTCGCCTCCGCTGCTCAGCAGCTCGTACGCCCGCTGGGCCTCGGCGCCGGGGACGTTGAGCGGACCCGACTGCAGCCGGCCGAACAGCCCCTCGCCGCCCACCCCGACGATCGCCAGGGCGAGGGAGGCGGCGACGACCGTCAGCCAGGTCAGCACCGTCAGCCCAGGGTGGCGCGCGACGACGTGGGCAAGGCGCTCGAACACATCATGATCCTACGAGCCCGCAGCGATGCCGGGGTCCGCTGTTCGACCACCCCTGGGGGCCACGTCGAACGCCCCGCAGGGACGCTCCCCGAACCCGGGTGCGTACGCTCGTGCGCGTGGACCTGTTCGACTCCCTCGGCGCCGGCGCCGACGGCACCCCGACCGTCTCGCCGTCGGCCCCTCTAGCGGTCCGGATGCGCCCGCGGACGTTGGACGAGGTCGTGGGGCAGCAGCACCTGCTCGGCACCGGTTCGCCGCTGCGCAGGCTCGTCGAGCCCGCCGACCCGTCGATCGCCCCGGCCTCCCTGGTCCTGTGGGGACCGCCCGGCACCGGCAAGACGACGTTGGCCTACCTGGTCGCCCATGGCTCGGGCCGCCGGTTCGTCGAGCTGTCCGCCGTCACCGCCGGCGTCAAGGACGTACGAGCGGTCATCGACGTCGCCCGGCGCGCCCTGCTGGCCACCGGCGCGGAGACAGTCCTGTTCATCGACGAGGTGCACCGCTTCTCCAAGACCCAGCAGGACGCGCTGCTGCCCAGCGTGGAGAACCGGTGGGTCACGCTCGTCGCCGCGACCACGGAGAACCCGAGCTTCTCGGTCATCTCGCCGTTGCTGTCGCGTTCGCTGCTGCTCACGCTCCGACCGCTCGAGCGCGACGCCCTCGAGGTCCTCGTCCGGCGCGCCGTCGACGACCCGCGGGGCCTCGCCGGACGCGTCGAGCTGACACCCGCGGCCCTCGATCACCTGCTCCGCCTGGCGGGGGCGGACGCCCGCAAGGCGTTGACCATCCTCGAGGCGGCCGCGGGCGTGGTCACCAGGGGTGAGGGCCGGCCCGAGGGCGCCGTCGAGGTCGACGAGGCCGCCGTCGAGATCGCCGTCGACGTCGCGGCGGTCCGCTACGACCGGGACGGCGACCAGCACTACGACGTCGCGAGCGCCTTCATCAAGTCCATGCGCGGCAGCGACGTCGATGCCGCGCTGCACTACCTGGCCCGGATGATCGCCGCGGGGGAGGACCCCCGGTTCATCGCGCGCCGCGTCGTCATCGCTGCCGCGGAGGAGGTCGGCATGGCAGACCCCAGCGCGTTGGGCACCGCTGTCGCCGCAGCCCAGGCCGTGGCCATGATCGGTATGCCCGAGGCCAGGATCATCCTGGCCCAGGCCGTGGTGCACGTGGCGACTGCGCCGAAGTCCAACGCCTCGTACAAGGCGGTCGACACGGCAATAGCCGACGTACGCGCAGGTCGCGGTGGGCCGGTCCCTGCGCACCTGCGCGATGCGCACTACTCGGGTGCCGAGCGCCTGGGCCACGGCGCGGGCTACACCTACGCCCACGATGCCCCGCACGGTGTCGCGGCCCAGCGGTACCTGCCGGACGACCTGATCGGCGTGCGTTACTACCAGCCCGCCGGTCGCGGGGCCGAGCGCGCCGTCGCCGAGCGGCTCGCGAAGATCCGGAGCATCCTCGACGGCGCCTGACCGCCGCGCGAGCGTGCGACGCCGGCGGGCGAGGTGTGGCTGCCGGGCTTCGTGGCTGCCGGGCTTCGTGGGGCCCGATCGCGGATCGCGTAGAGCTCGGCTCGCCCCACGATTCGGACCCCTCGCGTTCCGGGGGATCGCCGCCTGGACGACGGGACCTGCCCACGCAGGCCGGGTGCAGGAGGCCGCGACCCGGCTGGTAGACTCCCGCGGTTGCCTGGGGCCTTAGCCGATGAGTTGGCCCCACCCTGGTGAGCGTCCCGCTCGCACAGGTGTGCCGTCACACAACGACAGGATCATGACTGCATGAGTTCCGCCAATCGCACGCGCCGTCAGGTGCGTCTTTCCCGCGCCCTCGGCGTCGCCCTCACGCCGAAGGCCGTCAAGTACTTCGAGAAGCGCCCCTACCCGCCCGGCGAGCACGGTCGTGCCCGTCGCCGCACCGAGTCGGACTACGCCGTCCGGCTCAAGGAGAAGCAGCGTCTTCGGGCCCAGTACGGCATCCGGGAGGCGCAGCTTCGGCGCGCGTTCGAGGAGGCCCGTCGCGAGTCGGGTCTGACCGGTGAGGCCCTGGTCGAGCTGCTCGAGATGCGTCTCGACGCCCTCGTGCTGCGTTCCGGCATCGCCCGCACGATCGCGCAGGCCCGTCAGGCCGTCGTGCACCGTCACGTCCTCGTCGACGGGAAGCTGGTCGACCGTCCCTCCTTCCGCGTGAAGCCGGGCCAGGTCATCCAGGTGAAGCCCAAGAGCCAGGCCATGACGCCGTTCCAGGTCGCCGCTGCCGGTGCCCACAGGGACGTGCTCGGCGCGGCCCCGGCCTACCTCGACGTCTCGCTCGAGAAGCTCCGGGCGGAGCTCGTCCGGCGCCCCAAGCGCGATGAGGTCCCGGTGACCTGTGAGGTCCAGCTGGTCGTCGAGTACTACGCACGCTGACCCTGCGGCGCCCAGGCGCTGCACCGTCCGACCCGACGCCCCGGGTGGCCCCGCCGCCACCCGGGGCGTCGTCGTCAGGCGTCCGTTCACACGCCGGATGGCCCAGCCGCAGTCACGGCGTCCGCGCCACCGTGCGAGCCGCGCGGTAGTGTCGGGCCCGCCCGAGCCCCAGAACACGTTCAAGGAGAGCCCATGTCCGTCGGCGACATCGCCGGCCTGATCGCAGCGGTCGCCTTCGTGGCGCTCGTCGGCTTTCTCGCGGTCCCGCTGGTCAAGCTCGGCCGGGTGCTCGACGAGGCCCGCGACTCGGTGAAGGAGGTCACGGCGCACTCCGTGCCGATCATCGACGAGGCCGCGGTCACGCTCACCCAGGCGAACAACCAGCTGGTCCGCGTCGACACCATCACGACGCGGGTGGCCGAGATCTCGACCAACGTCTCGGCGCTCACGTCGCTCGTCTCGGCCACGGTCGGTGCCCCACTGATCAAGTTCGCCGCCTTCAGCTATTCCGTGCGGTCCGTGCTCAGCGGACTCGGGCGGGGCTCGAAGAAATGAAGCGTCTCTTCTGGATGGGCGTCGGCGGAGTCGTCGCGGTGACGGCACTGCGGCGAGCGCGCAAGACGCTCCAGCCCGTGACCCGGGTCGCCGGCCCGGTGACCGGCTGGGTGGGCGCCGTGCGCCAGGTCGGTCAGGAGTTCCGCACCACGATGGCCGGCCACGAGGCTGAGCTGAAGAAGGCGTTCATCGAGGACATCGCCTCGCCGGAGAACCCCGCACCGGACCCGCGCCGGCCGGCGGCTCCCAGCTGGGCCGGCCGTCTCGACCACGAAGACGACGACCACGAGCCGTACTCCTTCTGAGCCTGCCCGCACGATGAGCACGCGCCCGCCGGCGCCGTCGATCGGTCCGAGACCCCTGCTGTGGCGGGGGAACGGGGTCGTCGAAGATTCCGGTCGGGACTGCCCGAGCCCTGTGAGACGTTGAGGACACCATGCGTACCGCTGAGATCCGCCGCCGCTGGCTGGACTACTTCGAGTCCCGCGGACACCTCGTGGTGCCGTCCGCCTCCCTGATCTCCGAGGACCCGACCCTGCTGTTCACGGTCGCGGGCATGGTGCCGTTCATCCCCTACATGCTCGGCCAGCGCACGCCGCCGGCACCGCGCATGACGAGCGTTCAGAAGTGCGTGCGCACCCTCGACATCGAGGAGGTCGGCAAGACGACGCGACACGGCACGTTCTTCCAGATGAACGGCAACTTCTCGTTCGGCGACTACTTCAAGGAAGAGGCCATCTCCTACGCGTGGGAGCTCGTGACGGGCTCGCAGGCGGACGGCTTCCTCGGCTTCCACCCGGACACGATCTGGGTCACGGTCTACCACGAAGACGACGAGGCCGCGCAGATCTGGAAGCGGGTTGCGGGCCTCCCGGAGGAGCGCATCCAGCGCCGCGGCATGAAGGACAACTTCTGGTCCACGGGCCAGCCGGGCCCGGCCGGCCCGTGCTCGGAGATCTACGTCGATCGCGGCCCCGCGTTCGGCAAGGACGGCGGCCCGGTGGTGGACGAGGACCGCTTCCTCGAGATCTGGAACCTCGTGTTCATGCAGTACGAGCGAGGTGCCGGCGGCGGCAAGGAGAACTTCCCGCTGGTGGGTGAGCTGAAGCAGAAGAACATCGACACCGGCCTGGGCCTCGAGCGCGTCGCCTACCTCCTCCAGGGCGTCGACAACATGTACGAGATCGACGAGGTCTTCCCGGTCATCGCGGCGGCGCAGGAGCTCTCGGGCCGCCGCTACGGCGCCAACCGGGACGACGACGTGCGCATGCGCGTCGTGGCGGACCATGTGCGCTCGTCGATGATGCTGATCGGCGACGGAGTGCGGCCCTCGAACGAGGGCCGCGGCTACGTGCTGCGGCGTCTCCTGCGCCGCAGCGTGCGTGCGATGCGGCTCCTCGGCGTCGACGAGCCCGCGTTGCCCCACCTGGTTCCGGTCTCGCGCGACGCCATGGCAGAGTCCTACCCCTCGCTGATCGCCGACTTCGACCGCATCTCGGCGGCGGCCTACGGCGAGGAGGAGTCCTTCCGCCGGACGCTCGCTTCGGGCACGACGATCCTCGACACCGCCGTGCGTGAGCTGCAGGCCTCGGGCAGGAAGCAGCTCAGCGGTGCCTCGGCGTTCGCGCTGCACGACACCTACGGCTTCCCGATCGACCTCACCCTCGAGATGGCGGCCGAGCAGGGCCTCACGGTCGACGAGCCGGCCTTCCGGTCGCTCATGGCGGAGCAGAAGGGCCGCGCCCGGGCGGACGCGATGGCCAAGAAGACGGGCCACGCGGACACCAGCGCGTACAAGGCGCTCCAGGGCGCGCTCGCCGAGCCGGTGGCGTTCCTCGGCTACAAGGAGACCTCGGCGCGTGCACAGGTGGCCGGGCTCATCGTCGACGGCGTGGCCGCGCCGGCGGCCACCGCGCCCGCCCACGTCGAGGTGATCCTCGACCGCACGCCCTTCTACGCGGAGGCCGGCGGACAGCTAGCCGACCAGGGCACGATCCTCCTCGACGGTGGCGGCAGCATCGAGGTCGACGACGTCCAGGCGCCCATCAAGGGCATGTCGGTGCACCGTGGCCGGCTCACGGACGGCGTGGTGACGGTCGGCGAGAGCGGCTTCGCCCAGATCGACACCGCCCGCAGGCGAGCCATCAGCCGGGCGCACACCGCGACGCACATGGTGCACAAGGCCCTGCGGGAGACCCTCGGCGACGAGGCGACCCAGGCGGGTTCGGAGAACGCGCCGAACCGGCTCCGGTTCGACTTCCGCTCCGGTTCCGCAGTGCCGGCCGGCGCCGTCGCGGAGGTCGAGGCCCGTGTCAACAGCCAGGTGTCGGACGACCTCGAGGTCACGGACGCGACCATGTCCCTGAGCCGCGCGCGCGAGCTCGGCGCGATGGCCCTCTTCGGTGAGAAGTACGGCAACGAGGTCCGCGTGGTCTCCATCGGCGGCGACTGGTCTCGCGAGCTGTGCGCCGGCACCCACGTCGCACGTTCGGGCCAGCTCGGCCTCGTGACCTTGCTGGGTGAGGCCTCGATCGGCTCCGGCGTGCGACGCGTGGACGCGCTCGTCGCCGAAGGCGCCTACGGGTTCCAGGCCAAGGAGCACGCGCTCGTCGGCCAGCTCGCCGGCCTGCTGAACGTGCGCTCCGACGACCTGCCGGACCGCGTGAGCGCGCTCGTGACGAAGCTCCGCGAGGCGGAGAAGGAGCTCGCGGCGCTGCGCCAGGCCCAGCTGTTGCAGTCGGCGGGTTCCCTCGCGGGCGCGGCCCGGGACATCGGGGGCGTGCACGTCGTCGCCCGTGACGTCGGCGACGTCGCCTCCGCCGAAGACCTGCGCACGCTCGTGCTCGAGATCCGCCAGCGGCTCGGCGCGGGGTACCCAACCGTGGTCGCGATCGGCGGGGTCGCCAAGGAGCGCCCGCTCGTCGTGATCGCGACGAATGCCCCCGCGCGCGACGGGGGCCTGCGGGCCGGGGCGCTCGTCCGGGTCGCGGCGGCGCGTCTCGGCGGTGGAGGCGGCGGCAAGGACGACGTGGCCCAGGGCGGCGGCACGGACGCCTCAGCGCTCGCCGACGCGCTCGCCGACGTCGTAGCAGTGATCGCTGAGCGGTGAACGAGGCGAGCGACTCGGGCTCGGGCCCGTCCGGCGGCCGAGAGGGGGCCGGCGGCATGCGTCGGGGCGTCCGGCTCGGGATCGACGTCGGGAGCGTCCGGGTCGGCGTCGCCGCCTGCGACCCGAGCGGCTTCTTGGCGACCCCGGTCGAGACAATTCCCAGGGACGCCAACGATCCTGGGTCCGGCGGTGTCCCGACCGACATCCTGCAGGTCGCAGCGCATGTCCGCCGGCTCGAGGTGATCGAGGTCATCGTCGGGCTGCCGCGCAGCCTCAGCGGAGCGGAGGGCCCCGCGGCACGCGCTGCGCGCGCGTACGCTGGTCAGATCGCCCGGGTGATCGACCCCGTGCCGGTCCGGTTGGTGGACGAGCGCCTCAGCACCGTGAGCGCCCACCGGTCCCTGCACGAGGCCGGCCGCCCCGGGCGACGGCATCGCGGCGTCGTCGACCAGGTCGCCGCGGTGACGATCCTGCAAGCAGCGCTCGATGGCGAGCGGGGCCGGTCGGCTCCACCGGGGGAGCCAGTCGACGGGCGC